>CAZSDE010000028.1:0-8689 GCA_964605435.1 uncultured Akkermansia sp. | reverse complement strand
GACGGTTCCCTCGCTCTGTGGACCGGAACCTCAGTGGATCCCGGGAAGGATGGCCTGAAGTGCCTGCTGGCTCCGGCGGTCCGGAAGATTGCGGTCGCGAATCCCGCGAGCGCTCCCTACGGTCGGGCTGCCATGGAAGCGCTGCAGTGCAGCAATCTCGCCGATGCCATCAGACCCAGACTTGTCTACGGCGCGAGCGTCTCGGAAGCAGCCCACTTCGTCCGTTCCGGGGCTGCCGATGCGGGCCTGGTCTCCGCTTCGCTGCGCTGGCCCGAAGGCACCGTGTTGCCAGTTCCGCCGGCCCTGCATCGGCCGATCCAGCATGCCGGCGTCCTCGTTCCGTGGGGCGAATGCCAGAGCGAAGCCGCCATCTTCCGCGATTGGCTGCTGTCGGACGAGTCTGCAGCCATGCGGAAACGCCATGGATTGAACACACCGGGGAGGGCGTGATGGATGCCGAGGCGTTTTCCGTGACTCTGCGGCTGGCGGCGGCGACCACATTGATGCTTACACTGCTCGGCCTGCCATTGGCGTGGTGGCTGACGACTACGGCGAGCCGCTGGCGCTTTGTGGTGGAGGCGCTCACGGCTCTGCCGCTCGTGCTGCCTCCCACGGTCCTAGGATTCTTTCTCCTCATGGCCACCAGTCCGCGCTCATGGCCAGGGTCGCAGTGGCTCGCATGGACAGGGTCGCCGCTTCCCTTCAGCTTCGCGGGCATTCTCGTGGGATCGTGCCTCTTCAATCTGCCATTCGCCGTCCGTCCCTTCATGGCCGGACTCGCCACGGTGCCGCGAGATCAGCTGGAGGCCGCCGCCTGCCTTGGCTGCAGCCCCGTCCGCCGGTTCCTGCGCATCGCCATTCCCGTGGCATGGCCCGGCATCCTCTCGGGCATCATTCTCACCTTCGCCCATGCCCTCGGAGAATTCGGCGTCGTCCTCATGCTCGGTGGCAGCATCCCCGGAGTCACCCGCACACTCTCCATTTCGCTCTACGAAGACGTCCAGGCCATGAACTATGCCCGCGCCACACAGACCGCCTGCACGCTGCTCGCCATCGCCTTCGCCGCCCTCAGCGCCGTCGCCGTTCTCAACCGCCGCTCCCGCCGCTCCCGCCGCTGAATCCGCCGCGTCCCTCAGTCTGCGGCCTCGCCCGATTCGCCCGGAGCCGCATCCGGCGTGTAATCCGGCAACCGGATCGTAAACACCGTCTCCAGCCCGAGCGTGCTGTCCACCCCAATGGTTCCGCCATGCGCTTCCACGGCCCGCCGCACAATGGACAAACCCAGGCCGGTCCCCTTGATCTTCTGACTGTGATGCTTCGCTACCCGGTAGAACCGCTTGAAAATGAACGGCAGGTCAGCCCGCGGAATGCCAATCCCGTTGTCCGCAATCCGAATCACCGAAGCCGCTCCATCCCGCTCCATGGTCACCGAGATCACCAGATTCCCCGGCTTGTTTTCCTTGAGCGCATTCTCAATCAGATTGAAGAGAATCTGATCCCAGTAAAACCGGTCGCCCCGGATCTGATCGGCCCCGGCCGGAGGAAACTTGAGCTGGAACCGCGCCTTCTTTTCCTCCACCAGCGGAGCCAACCGCTCCACCACGTCCTCGACACACTCGCGGCACGAAAACGAATTCGCCCGCAGGCTGGAAATGCCCTTCTCGCCGACCGATTCGAATTTCGAAAGCGTCAGCATGTCCTCGACGATCCGCGCGATCCGCTCGCCGTGCTTCTGCATGGTCACGAGGGCTTTCCGCGTCATGGCATGATCCTCGATATCGCCCTCCAGCAGGTTCTCGAGATACCCATTGATGATGGAGAGCGGTGTGCGCAGCTCATGCGACGCATTCGCCACGAAATCCTTGCGGATCTGCTCGGTATCATGCCGGTCAGTCTCGTCCCGGATCACCACGCGGAAATGCCGGCGGCTGGCATCGCCAAACAGCTTCACCGGAGCCGCCGCCACCACCAGAAACCGTTCCTCCGCCACCCCATTGCTCAGAATTCCCACGCGGAATTCCTCTTCCGCCCACTTCGCCCCGCTCAGCTCCAGCCGCCTCACAAACTGTAGAATCCGTTCGTCCCGGATCAACTCGGCCAGTGGCCGGCCCTTGAGATCGCCCCCCGCCTGAAACAATTCTCCGGTCTCCCGGTTGGCAAAAACAATGTGATGGCGGTCATCCACCAGCAGACAGGCATCACCGAGTCCCTCCAGGACACTCTCAAGGACACTGTTCCGCTCGCCTTCCGAGGACAGATGCTGACGCCGCGCCTGCAGCCGCTTCCCCACCAGCAACGCCGTGAGCACGAGGCCCAGCACCACACTCACTGCCAGCAGTATTCCTTCCGTCGTCGTCATGACCATGATTACGCGGCCCCGGGATCAGGCACAAAGCGATATCCGACCCCGCGTACGGTCTGAATGCATTCAGCATGCCGCCCGAGCTTCTCGCGCAGCCGCTTCACATGCGTGTCAAGAGTCCGCGTCAGCATGGTGTCGGAATAACCCCAGACTTCCCGCAGCAGCGCATCCCGTTCCTGCACTTCCCCATTCGCCTCAACCAGCAGCCGCAGCAGCTTGAATTCCGTCGCCGTCAGATCAACGGGCTGCCCAGCCAGAAACAGCTTCAGGGTATTGCGCTCGAGCAGGAAATCACCCGACTTCAGACTCGCATCCACCGTCACCTTCCGCGTCCGCTTGAGCAGGGCCTTCACCCGCAGCAGCAGTTCACGCGGACTGAACGGCTTCGTCACGTAGTCGTCCGCTCCCAGTTCCAGCCCGGCAATCCGGTCATTGATCTCCCCCTTCGCGGTCAGCATGAGCACAGGAATGCCGCTCGTGCGGGGATCGGCCCGCAGTTCCCGGTAGACCCCGAATCCATCAAGCCCAGGCAGCATGACATCCAGTACAATCAGATCCGGAATCTTCTCCCGCGCTATCTTTACCGCAGAAATCCCGTCACCTGCCGTCAGCACCTTGTACTGCTGACGCTCCAGATTGAAAGCCACCAACTCGAGAATGTCCGTCTCGTCATCAACCACCAGAACTGTGTGCATGTCACCTTCCATGATGCGGAGAAGAGCTGCGGACAATGGTTGCCTCGGTTACAAAATCGTGACATGCACCTTCCCGGAAGTGTGTCAGAATATTTATCCTTTTGGTTTTGCTGGTAAAGCGCGCACCTGCCCAACGGAGATTCCTCCATCCACCAGCAGCGTCTGACCAGTAACATACGCCGACGCCTCGCTCGCCAGAAAAAGCAGCGCGCCATCCAGATCCCCCGGACGACCCGGCCGCCCCAGCGGAATCCGCTCGCATAAATAGTCCACCCAGCCCGCATCATCATACATGACAGCATTCTGCGCCGTCCGGAACCAGCCAGGAGCCAGACAATTCACCGTAATCCCATGCGGTCCCCAGTCGGACGCCAGACTCATCGTCAGCTGCTTGACCCCCCCTCGACTCGCCCCGTACGGAGCCAGCCCCGCATAGCCCGCCACACAGGTGACCGACCCCACATTGATGATCCTTCCGTAGCTGCGGGTCACCATCCCGCGCGCCACCGCCTGACTCACGAAGAACGTGCCCCGAAGATTTGTGTCGAGTACGGTATTCCAGTCGTCCCATGTCACTTCGAGCGCCGGCTTGCGCCGGTTGCAGCCCGCGTTATTCACCAGCACGTCGATTCTCCCGGCCGCCGCTTCCGCTTCCGCCACCGCCCGCTGAATGCTCGCATGGTCGGTGACATCGAGATCCACCGCATGACACTCCCGGCCCAGTTCCCGGATGGCCGCCGCGGTTTCCGCACAGTCCGCCGACTTCCGCGCCGAAATCACCAGATCATAGCCAGCCCGTGCAAGGGTCAGCGCAAAACCAGCCCCCAGCCCACGGCTGGCTCCCGTCACAAACGCAGTTCTGGACATAGTCATGAGAAATTTTCGGCCCCTGCCGCCCCACGATCCATGGGCAGGTCAATCAGTGAACCAAGGTTCGATAGTACCCTGATTCAGGCACCGCAGAAACCCTCTTCCCTACGCGGGTGCGGACAAATACAGGCCGCCAGCGACTGCTGCGGCGCGTCTCCACTCCGGAGATTCATGAAATTCCGGTCTACGCACTTTTTCCGTGACACGGAGCTTAATGGAAATCTAAAACAGAACCCATGTCCGGAAATTCGTTCTTCCGGCCACCCTCCCTAACGCTCAATTATGAAAAAACCAATCGCCTACGTGCTCACGCCGATGGTGCTGGCGCTCGCCCAGACGGGCCATGCCAGTGACCTGATCGCATGGTGGAACTTCGATACGGTCGGATCCGGCCTGTCGATCGATTCCCATGCCGGCAATGTCGGAGTCCTTCTCAACGGGGCTCAGTATTCCACACCTGGAACCGGCCGCACCGGAACCGGATCGGACCGCGCCATGCTCTTCGGAAACGACCGCCACCGCATGCGCGTCCCCGATGCCACGTTCCTCAATGCCGCCGGGGCCACCAACCAGATCACTATTGCCTTCTGGCAGAACATCGGAGAACAGCGGAACCAGACGACCTTCTTCGCGGTCTCCCCCTCCGTTCCCGGTCAGCGCGGTCTCCTTTCCCACAGCCCGTGGAGCGATGGCACCATCTACTGGGACACGGGCGGATGCTGTGATGGATCACTCAACCGGACCGCATCCAACCCTGGTGGCGTGGCCCTCGGCACATGGAACCACATCGCCCTCGTCAAGGACGGTGACCTGAAGCTGATCTACTTCAACGGGACGGAAATCACCGGCGGATTCAACCTCAATACCGCCCCCATTCCGTCGGACTTCACCGAAATGATCATCGGGAACAACGTCAATCAGACGGAAGCCGTCAGCGGATTCCTCGATGACTTTGCGATCTATAAGCGCGCCCTCACTGCCGCCGAAGTGACCCGTCTCGCCACAGGGGATTCCCCGGGATCGATTGTCGGTCCGAATGACACGGACAGCGACGGTCTCCCCGATGCGTGGGAACTGCGCTTCGCGGCCAACCTCACCGTCATGGATGGTGCGGGCGACCTCGATTCCGATGGACTGCCGAACGCCAATGAATTCGCCCGCGGTACCAAGCCGAACAGCAATGACACCGATGGCGATGGATCACTCGATGGAGTGGAAACCGGCACCGGCACATGGGTCAGCGCCACGAATACCGGAACCAACCCGCTCATTGCGGACACCGACAATGACGGTCTCGCCGACGGCGCGGAATCCAATACCGGGACCTACCTGAACCCGACGAATGCCGGAACCAATCCCCACAACACGGATACCGATGGCGATGGCTTCACGGACGGTGCCGAGGCCCTCTTCAGCTCTTCCAATCCGCTCAATGCGGCCTCCCGTCCTCTCCGCCCAGGCCAACTTGACCTGCTCGCCTACTGGGATTTCAACAGCGATGCTCAGCCGGAAGTCGCCCTCGATAAGGTCCGTTCCTTCCGCGGCAATCTGAAGGCCGGCACGGTCTACTCGCCGGACGCCGGCGGCCGCACGGGAACCCCCGGCGACAAGGCCGTGGACATGGGACCCTCTGGCAACTCGGGAACAGGCGTCGTCGTCCCTGGCGGCGGCTTCCTGAACATCGCCGCTGCCCAGAATCAGGTTGCCATTTCATGGTGGCAGAACCTCTCGGGCACCCCGGATTCGTCCTCCATCTACGCCACATCGCAAACCGTGGAACGCGGCATCAACGTCCATACCCCATGGTCGAATGGATGGGTCTACTTTGATACCACGGGCTGCTGCGACGGTGGCACTCAGCGGATCAATGCCCCAGGCGGTTTCGTCCCCGGTGTCTGGCAGCACGTCGTCGTCAACAAGAATGGCAACGCCAAGGAAGTCTGGGTCGACGGCGTTCTCGTCGTCTCCGGCAATAATACGAGCCCACTCCAGAAGGACATGCTCGCCTTCTACATGGGCACCGACGCCGGCAACCTCAACATGGCCGGTCTCATCGATGACGTGGCCGTCTACGGCGACGCCCTCACCCCGGCTGAAATCGCGCAGCTCTTCAGCGGCAAGAAGCCAAATGACCCAACCCTCGTGCCGCCCAATGCGGACCAGGACGGCGACGGCATGCAGGACGCCTATGAAGACGCCAACGGCCTCAACAAACTCGTCGACGACCGCCTCCTCGATCTCGACAGCGACGGCCTCAACAATATCACGGAATACCTCGGCGGTACCAAGCCGAACAATCCGGATACCGACGGAGACACCCTCAGAGACGGCGTCGAAACCAAGACGGGTACATGGGTGAGCAATCTCAACACCGGTACCGACCCCCTCAAGGTCGACAGCGATGGCGATGGTCTCCCCGACGGTGCCGAAACCAACACCGGTACCTTCGTCAGCCTCACCAATACCGGAACGAATCCAACCAAACTCGATTCCGATGGCGACAAGTGGGACGACCTCACCGAAATCCAGTGGCCTTCGAACCCGAACGACAAGAATTCGAAGCCATCCCTCAATCCGGACCCGGCCAAGATCGACCTGCTCGCCTACTGGGACTTCAACAACGCCACCCCTGGCTCGGACACCGACAAAGTTCATGGCTTCAAGGCCAACTTCTTCGGTGCGGACACGGCTCACTCGGGAACCGGTGAAGGCTTCAGCGGCTCAGCCACGGACCGCGCTCTGAACCTCGGACTCAGCGGGGCCGGACACGGTGCCCACGTCGAAAACGCCAAGTGGTTCGGTCTCAATGTCCCAGCTGGTGCTTCGATGACGAACCTCGGTTCGCTCGGCAGCGACGCTGACATGCCTGCCGCCGACGTCGTCTTCGACGCACCCGGCGCTCTCGCCGGCAGCAGCAACACCGCCGCGACGTTCAATAACATCCTCACGGCACGGACAGCCTACAACGCCGCCCTCAACCCGACCGGTGCATGGACCGTGGAAGCATGGCTCAAGCCAGCCAACGCCAACAACCCCGGCGGTCTGACCTGCGCCCTTTCCTGCGGTGACTTCGCTGCTCCCCGCAAGGGCTGGCTGATCTATCAGTCGGCTACCGGCTGGAACCTCCGCACGTACTACAGCGATGGCCTTGCCACCGCAGTGAACATCGAAGGCAATAATGGAGCGGCACCCGCCCCGGGAGTCTGGACCCACGTCGTCGCCACATGGAACGGCACGGTCGCCAAACTGTATGTCGATGGCGTCCTCCGCATCACGAGCGATCCGAAACCATACGTCGCCGGTATCGCCGGTGGCTTTGCGGTCGGTTCCCGTGCCGACGGTGCCTTCGCATGGCCCGGAGATGCTGATGAAGTCGCCTTCTACAACAAGGCCCTCACCGATGCAGACGTTGCCGCGCGCTTCAGCAACGCCGCCGCCCCGGCCCCGGCCCAGTCCTACGACGCCCTCGTCCTCGCCTCCAATCCGGTGGCCTACTGGCGCATGACCAATGCGAACCCTGGCCCGATCGGAGACGACGAAGTCGCGGTTTCCTACTGGCAGAAGCTGGACCGCCTCAAGGACAGCAGCGCCTTCTGGGCGTCCTCGCCCTCAAGCAACAACAACGTCCGCGGATTCCAGGCGCACGTCCCATGGAGCAACGGCAACATCTACTTCGACACCTCCGGATGCTGTACCGCTGAAACCCAGCGTACCGAGGGCCCAGGCAACGTGGTTCCAGGAGTCTGGGAACACTTCGTCTTCCAGAAGAAGGGTGGCCGCAAGGAAGTCTGGAAGAATGGTGAACTCATCCTCTTCGCCGACGCTGCTGCCAAACTGCCGAACGACTTCACCCGCCTGACAATCGGGGCCGAACCTGCCGGAAGCTCCGGTAACAATTCGGTCGCCGGTCTCATCGACGACTTCGCGGTCTTCGGTGACTTCCTCAGCGCAGAAAACGTCGCCCGCCTCGCCGGTGGGGAATCGCCGGTCTCGGTCGCCAACAGCGCTCCGCCGCCGCCCGCGATCTTCCAGGTGACGAACCTCTCGTTCAACTCGGCGACCAATCAGGTCACCGTCACATGGAACTCCAAGGTCGGTAAGTTCTACACGCTCGAAGCCAGCGCCAACCTCACCGAGAACCCATGGCCGTACCGTATCAATGACACCATCCCCTCGGGCGGTGCCACCACCACGGTCACTGTCAACCTCTCGAGCCTGTTCCCCACAGGCAACCCGCCGCGCATGTACATGCGCGTCCGTGAGAATCCCTGATCAGGGCACGACCTGAGTCACAAGCACTCGCAAACCACGAAGCCCTCCCGTTCTCATGAGCGGGAGGGCTTTTTGCTGCCCGGGAAACGCATCGCCGCGGCACAGCACCGTCGCACCGGAGGAGAAATGCAAAACACAATGCCGGACCGCATCTGGCGAACGTCACCGTAGAGAACAGCGCGGCAAGCCGCAGCCTCACGTTCCGACTCCGCAGCTTGCATGACCGGATTCAGGGCCGCTGCCCCGCGCAGTTCACGGCTGCTGCTTCCACCAGTCAGCCGGACGTTCCCATGGCTGAAGCTTCGGGCCGTCCTGAGCTGGCTTTCCATTCTCCGCGGCTTCGGGGTCGCGCAGGACTTCCTCAATGAGAAGATGCTCGGGTGACGGCGGACCGGAGCGCTGCCGCAAGGCGATGATGCAGGCCCCGATAACGGCCAGCGTCAGCAGAAAGAAGAAAAGCAGGGCCCATGTGAGCAGGGAATTCACGGAT
>CAZSDE010000027.1:1010-15741 GCA_964605435.1 uncultured Akkermansia sp. | reverse complement strand
ACGCATCGACTCTGCAGCGCTCGCCGAACCGGCGAAGCTCGACCTCATCCGGACGTATGCAGTTTGTCTGGTGCGGGGCGGCATGCCGGACGAGGCGGCCCGCGCGGCGATCCGTGCGCGTTTCGAACCTCAGTTCCCGGCGGCCAGCGACGCCCTCAACAAGGAATTGTGCGATCTGCTCTGCGCCGTGGGCAGCCCGGGCGTGGTGTCCCGCGCCATCCAGTTGCTGACGACCGCCCGCGATGATGCCAACCAGATTGCCGAGGAACAGCTCATTGCCCGCAACGATGGCTATGCCAAGGGCGTGCGCGACGCGATGGCTTCGCGTCCGAACCGTCAGCAGATCGCCTACGCCTATGCCCTGCGCATCGCGAAGGAAGGCTGGACGCCGGAACTCCGCCGCCAGTACTTCCGCTGGTTCAATGGAGCCCGTAAATTCCAGGGTGGCAACAGCCTGCGCGGCTTCATCGAAATGATCCGCAAGGACGCGCTCGTCAACGTGCCCGCGGAAATGAAGGCGGAACTCGAAAGCCTGTCCGAGGAACTCAATGCCGTTCCCGCAGACCTGCCCCGCCCGCAGGGACCGGGCCGCGCGTGGACCATCGACGAAGTCATGGCCCTCACCGCCAATGGCCTCAAGGGGCGCAGCTACGAGAACGGCGCGAAGATGTTCAAGGCTGTCCTCTGTGCGAACTGCCATCAGTTCGGCACCGAAGGCCGCGGCGGCATCGGACCCGATGTCACCGGTGCCGGCAACCGCTACACCATGCGCGACCTCCTCGAGAACATCATGGAACCAAGCAAGGTCATCTCGGATCAGTACGAATCCACCCTCATCGAGAAGAAGGATGGATCGTCCGTGGTCGGGCGCGTGCTCCAGGACGCCGATGGCAAGGTCAAGGTCGCCGAGAATCCACTCGCACCGGATTCCCTCACGGAAATTGCCGCAGCCGACATCAAGGCACGCAGCAAATTCCCCGTGAGCGCCATGCCGCCCGCCCTTCTCAATTCGCTCAACGAAAATGAGGTCCTCGACCTCATGGCCTACCTCCTGAGCGGCGGGAACAAGGACGACAAGGCCTTCCGGAACTAAGCTTCCCTCCGGAGGATTCCTCCGCAGCAGAAAATACCGCGGGGCTGCCGTCTTCACCGATGGCAGCCCCGTTTGCTTTGGCGCGGAGCACGGCCGCCGCCGATGCGGTTGTCAGTGCCCGCTGAAGGACGCATCGAGCGGCAGTCCGCCGCTCAGCGAAGCCGCCTCGGGAATGGCAAAGCCGTACATCAGGCCGTGGCCATCCGGATAGTTCTCGCCGGGCTTCCCGGCGTGCGCGGCCAACCCGAAGAGCCGCGAACCGACAAGGACCGGCGTACGCATGGGAGTTGCTCCATTGGTGCCGCCATCGAATACATGAAGAACCTGCATGGTCTTCGATTTCAGATCGATGGCGTACAGGGTGCCGGGGCGGTTGCCGCCGCGCTGATTGTTCCCGTGGGTGGAACCGTACAGAAAGCGGCCGTCGGATGAGAAAATCACACTGCCATTCGGCTTGGATCCGCCGCGCTGACCGCACCCGCTGAAGCTGATGACAGTTTCAAAGCGGCTGCCGTCCGGCTGAATGCGGAAGACGGAGCCATGTTCCTCCGGATTGCTGAACGTCCCGTGGGTCGTCCCGTAGAGCCAGCCATCAGGCGAAGCCGCAAGGCAATCGTAGGGATGCCCGTCGCCGGCTGCAAAGCGATGGAGCACCTTGAACTCCGAGCCATCAGGCCGGAGCCGGAAAATGGCTCCGTGCGCGTCGGGTTCCTTGCGTTCGTAATCCGACGTCATCCCGTAGACCCAGCCATCATGACTGAGCAGGCTGCCGCTCGGGTGGAATCCGGCTTCGCCTCCGAGTTCCGCCAGCATTTCCGTTTTTCCGGAATCGAGATCGTGACGGTAGACGCAGCCGGCGAAGCCATTGCGGATCCCGCCATGAAACGCGGAGCCGATGAGCTGACGGCCGACGAGGATGGGTCCGTTCTTGGGCGATCCTCCCGCGGGATCGCCGTTCTTGAAATGGTGGAGCACCTTGAAGCCGGATCCATCGTGCCCAATGGCATAGAGCGTTCCATTGCCATGCAATCCTCCGCCCGTAGTGATGCCAAAGATGCGGTCGCCTCCGTCGCAGAGCCTTCCGAAGGGCCCGGTGCCGTCGGCTTGCCGGAATTGATGGAGCACAGTGAGCGACCCGCCGGGTGTGACGCGGAAGAGAGAGCCTCCGCCATGTTCCCCCATCTCGGATCCCGCCCCGTAGAGGTTTCCGCCCGATGCGAGGACGTCTCCAAAGGGACGCGAGCCGTCCGCGCCATTCAGGGCCACGACAGCGCTGAATCCCGCGGACGCCACCGGTTCCGATGGATCCCCGGTCCGCTCCCTGCGCGGCGGTGCCGCCTCACGCGGTGGCCCCGCTCCCTGCAGAGGTGCCTCGGGATTCCCACAGGAATTGAACAGCATCACAGAAACAAGCAGCGAAGTAGTCCGGAGGTTCATGGCACATGGAGGAAGAAGTCAGAGGATCAGTCAGAACAGATTCACGGACCCGCCGCCCGCATCGTCGGGGCACCGGCCAGATAGCCGGATTTTGTGAGGAAGCGGTCGGTCTCCACGAGGGCGCGGACGATTTCGGCAGGCTTGCCGTAGCCTGGCAGCAGAAAGGCATGTCCGGTGCCCTCGAGCGAGACCAGTTGGCACGGGCGGCCCGCCGCCTGCATGGCTTTCTGAAACGCGGCCGATTGGGCGTGAGGAACGGTTTTGTCTGCGGTGCCGTGCAGGAGGAGCGTGGGCGGCGTCGACTTCCCGACGGCCCTTAGCGGAGAAAGGGCCTGCAGCCGTGCTGCTGCAGTGCCGCCAGCCCCGGCTGGAGTCCCTGGCAGATCCTTAAGCCATGCAATGGCGGTGAGGTCGAGGGCAGCATTGCAGAGCACCATGGCGTCGGGCACCGAGGACGGACCAGGGGCGTCGCCGGACGGCAGCGTGCCAAGGGCGGCCGCCAGATGCCCACCCGAGGAATCGCCCAGCACCGCAATCTTCGCGGGATCAATGCCGAGTTCCCTCGCATGACTGCGCAGGTGGCGCATGGCGGTCCGGCAATCTTCAAGGCTGTCGTTCACCGTCACTGGTCCACCGTCGGGAGCAAGGCGATAGGCCACGCTGATGGCGATGGCTCCCCGCGAGGCAAAGTAGCGGCAATGCGGAAACATGAGGTCGGGCGTCCCGGATTTCCATCCCCCGCCATGAATCCAGACAGTCACGGCGCGCTGATCCGATGGCTTGTGATCCTTCGGCAGAAACACGTGCAGGGTCACTTTCCGGTTTGCCTTTCCCTCTGCTGTCCACAGCACGGGGGCGGGACCATCGGCGGTGAAATCCGTCAGTTCAGCAGCGTGCAGCATGCCGACGGAGGCAAGCAGCGCGGTAAGCATGGAGCGGCGGAGAAGCATGAGATCCGGGGCGGCAATGGTTGTTCAGACGCCCGTGATGGAGCCATCGGGGGCGACGTCGATGCGTTCGGCCGCGGGCACCTTCGGAAGAGCGGGCATGCGCATGAGGGTTCCGGTGAGGGCCACGAGGAAGCCCGGTCCGGCCGCTAGTTCGAAGTCGCGCACATTGATGGTGAAACCCGTGGGGCGTCCGAGCCGCTGTGGGTCATCGGAGAGCGAATTCTGCGTCTTCGCCATGCAGACGGGAAGGTGACCGTAGCCGCTGCGGCTGAACTGATCGAGGCGGGCCTCGGCGGTTTCGGAGAAGCCGACGCCGTCGGCTCCGTAGATGCGCTTCGCGATGGTATTCACGGCGTGGCGGATGCTGTCGCCGGTCTGGTAGAGTGGCTGGTGCGGAGGTGTTTCCTTGGCGGCTGCCGTGGCCACGAGGTCGGCCAGTTCCGTGCAGCCGTCGCCTCCGGCCGCAAAGGCATTGGCCACGGCCACCGGAATGCCGCGCGCCGCGCACCATGAACGCACCGCTTCGAGTTCATCGTCGTGATCCGTATGAAATCGGTTGATGGCGACGACGACTGGCTTGCCGAACTGGGCGGCGCTGTCGAGGTGGGCGGCAAGATTATCGAGGCCGCGCCCGAGGGCCATGACGTCCGGTTGCGTGAGCGCATCAAGGGTCGTGCCCCCATGCATCTTGAGGGCGCGCACCGTGGCCACAATGACCACGGCAGCGGGATCGAGCCCGGCCTTGCGGCATTTGATATGGAAGAATTTCTCGCCACCGAGATCGAAGGCGAATCCTGCTTCGGTGACAGCGTAGTCGGCATGCGCCAGCGCCATGCGGGTGGCGAGCACGGAATTGCAGCCGTGTGCAATGTTTGCAAATGGCCCGCCATGAAGGAACGCGGGCACCCCTTCAACGCTCTGCACGAGATTCGGTTCAAGGGCATCGCGCAGCAGAGCAAGCGCCGCCCCGGTGACCCGCAGGGACTTCGCCGTGACCGCCTCGCCTTCTTCCGTGAAACCAAGCACAATGCGGTCGATCATGGCGCGGAGATCATCGCGTGATTCCGCAAGGCAGAGGGCCGCCATGATTTCCGAGGCCGCTGTGATATCGAAGCCAGTGCTGCGTTCCGCCGGCCCACCACGGTCGGTCGTGATGCGGCGCAGCGAACGGTCGTTCATGTCGAGCACACGCTTCCAGAGCAGACGGTCCGGGGTCAGCGGAAGATGGCCATGCTGCATGGCATTGTCCGCCGCCGCCGAGAGAAGATTGTGGGCCGACGTGATCGCATGAAAGTCGCCCGTGAAATGGAGATTGATCGACTGGGCTGGTTCGACCGTGCATCGACCGCCCCCGGTGGCTCCGCCTTTCCGTCCAAAGACCGGACCCATGCTCGGCTGCCGCAGCGCGAGCGCGACAGATCGTCCGGTTTTCCGCAGTCCCTGGGCAAGGCCGATGGAAATGGTCGTTTTACCTTCCCCGGCAGGAGTGGGTGTGATGGCCGACACCAGAATGAGACGGCCATGCCGCGGAGGCGAGGCGAGGACGGAAAGGGGGACCTTGGCTTTGTCTGATCCGTAGCAGTTCAGAATGGAGGGATCGATCCCAAGGGCCGCGGCGGTGCGCTGGATGCTCATGATGAACATGCTGGCAAGCCCGGGGCCCCATGGCAAGCAGAAGTGCCTGCTGCCTGTCAGGACGGCTTGCCGAGCACTTCGAGGGCGCGGAGGACGACCGATTGATCCGGCTTGAGGTCATCCATGACCCTGAAGAGGGCGCGGCAGGTTTCCTCGTAGCTGGGCTGGAGTCCTCGGCGCGCTGCCAGCAACCGGACATAGCGGATGGCACGGTCGATCAGTTTGTTGTTCGCGGGCCGCACCCATGTCATGACATTGTCTTCGTACCGTCCCAGACGACCCATGAGGAGGGTACTGTGCGCATTGAGCATCAGTTTCAGCAGCAGGTGGGCTTCCACCATGCCAAGCGGACCGTCCGAGGCCTGCCAGCGGAGAGTGTGATGCAGTGGACCGTAGTGCAGCAGGATGCGCCCGGGTCCGCCTTCGATGCGGAAGACATGATGCAGTGCCCCGCGCGTGCGGCGGCGGCGCAGTTCGGGCAGTCGGGCGGAGAAATCATACCCATGAATGACCTTCAATCCGGTGGTGGCGGCCACCTCCGGCCAGTCGACCGCGCGCGGCCGGCGATGCAGCAGTTTCAGCCATGCCGAGGGCGCATCCTGAGCCGAGGGCATGAAAAGATGACACCATGATGCCCGCGCTTTCGGGTCGTTCTGATTCTCAAATGGATTCAGGCTGAAGGTGGGGCTGCGTTCCGTGGTGTCGGTGAGTACCGTAATGCCGAACGGCCCGGGTTCGTAGAGCGTGTACTCGCCCCGGCCACAGAGTGCGGCTTCGCGTTCGGTGAAAGCTGCGAGGAATGACCAGTCGCTGGATTCCACAAGCGCCCGGAATCGTTCCGGCAGGGCTGCAGCCGACGCAGGGTCGAGTCGGCCTGCGAAGGCAAAGGCGAGGGCTGCGGTGAGCACGGTGGTGGCCTGCATGCGCGTGCTGCCGCTCAGCGCCATGGGTCCGACCGCGAGGTTCACTTTGCGGATGGCCGGATTGGCAAGGACGCGGCGCGATCGTTCTGCCGAAGCCGCAAGGACGTCGTCGGGATTGCAGTAGAGAAAGAACGGAGCCTGCGACGAGACCTCGGCCGCGCGCTCGGTGGCCCCTATCACCCACGGCGTTTCCCCTCCTTCCGTCGAGGCCAGCAGCAGGTCGCCATCGCGGAACCCAAGATCGTCGAGCTGCCGCGCCCCGTATTCCGGATGGTCCTCGAATTTCTCCACCGCCCGGATCAGCGCGAGGTCCCCCCCCGCCATGAAGGCCAGTACGCGATCCGCCATTTCCTTCGGCAGCAGACCTTCGCGGCAGAACAATTCGATGGAAAGCGACAGCCGGCCGGTGGCCCCGCAGCCGCACAGGAAAACCCGGTGGCCGCGCCCGAGACAGCCGGCAATCGCTTCCGCAATCTCCGGCAATTGCCGCGCCGCTTCCGTGAATTTTCCCAGTGCCAGCAGGTCGACCTCGCGCAGCACCCGGATGCCTTCCGCAAGGTCTTCGCGCGCCAGCCGCGCCAGCTGACTGGTCAGCGGATGAGGCGACTCGGTATCCAGTGATCCCAGCTGAAAGTCGCCGGCGATGGTGAGGAATTCGTCGGCATTCATGCGGGAAGGGGAGGGAAGGGAAGAATCAGGTATGACCGGGCGCGGAAATGCGTCCTTCTTCAATTTCGTCCCGGCGGCTCCGGAGGATGCGGTCGGCTGTCTCCGAAATCATTTCCTCGAGGATGAGGCGGAGGTGACTGCCCGCGCGGAAGTCGCTCGGAGCAATGTGCTTCACCCGGTTGGCATGCGCGGCCAGCTGATAGCATTTCCGGAAGCTGTTGCGGCTTCGGTCTTCCGTATTGTAGACCGCAATGGCTCCCCCGCCGTACTGCTTCATGATCGTGAAGCAGGGCACATCGGTCGGCCCGTCGCCGAGATAGATCATGTTGGAAAACGGCACCGGCCTGAGGTCCGCGGGCATGTGGTCATTGACATCCTGGCTCAGGTCGAGGAGGCCCTTGTTGATGCGGAAGAGATACTGCGTCTTCTGCGTGTGGGAAATCACCCGTTTCGGGAAGGTGATGCGGCCTTCGCTGTCGGTGGCGAACTCGCATCCGAAGACGGCTTTGACGTGCGGACGGAGGCGCGATCCATCAATGAGCGCCTTCATGCCGCTGCTCACGATGTAATGTTCCAGATGAATGCCGATGCCGCGGTGGGCCGGGGAAAGCACTTCTTCGAGTTCCCCGAACATTTCCGGCAGACCTTTGTAGAAGCCCAGATTGGCTCCCAGTTTCTCCAGTTCCGCATTGGTCGGAGGATCCATCTGCAGCGAATCCAGCAGGGTCTTCAGATAGGCCAGTTCGGATTCCCAGCCATCCTGCCGCACAAGGGCCTGACATTTCTTCCAGAAGGCCGGGGGATCGATTCCGTACGCCGGAAAGAGCACCTCGTCCTGCATGTAGGTCGGCGAAAGCGTCTGATCGTAATCGTAGACGATCGCAATGGTGGTCTGGGGTACGGACATGATGAAGTGGAATCAGAGACCGCGGGCGTAGGAATCACAGCGGCTGAACCAGCCGGCCCGCCATTGGCCTTCGGGTTTGGGAGCAAGTTCGATGCGCCGCCCAAGGGTCCGTCGCGCGGCCACGGAGAAGGCAGCGGGTGCATCGTCCGGGCGCGGCACGCCATCCATGGCCTGAAGGACCTGCAGCAGTCCCCAGCCCTGACCCTTGTAGCGCTCGGCCGGATTGGTGCCCTCACCCTTGAAATTGACATAGTCCATCAGACAGTAGAGACCGCTGCCGGTCTGGCTGAGCGAGAGGAAGCGGGCTTCGATGGCCGCCCGTTCCTGCCGGGGAGCTGCGGCCAGGATTTTGGGAAGCGAACGCACACTGCGATCCGCTGCAAATTCCGCCTGCAGGGGTACGGTGCCAGCCAGCAGCCCGCGCATTTCCTTCATCTCCGGAGAATTCTTCGCGGAAAGAAACGAGGCACGGTCAGGCCACGGACAGAAGGGTGCCCGCCGCAGCCATTCCGGAACAGGAGCCCCACGGTTCGCCAGATGCGCCACCAGCGCCGGAAAACTTTCTTCGTACGGCCCCCGCGGTCCCCGCGGATACCAGATGAAATGCCCGATGCCCAGCGAGGCAAAGGCTTCTCCCGTGTTCCAGCTGGTCAGTCCCTCGATCGTCCCGGCGCATTCGTTCTTCCAGAGTCTTTGTCCGATCTTCGCCGCAGTGGCCGGGGGAATCCGGAAGGGCGCTTCGCGGCCCCATGAAATGGCAGTTCCCAGCAGCAGACTGATGAGGATCCGGCGGCGCATGAATGGGAAAAGGGAAGAGATGGAAGAGTTGCGCGGAAGCCCCGCAGAAATGTCAGGGCTTCCGCCGCAGGGGAATCTCACGGTTACTGCACGAGCCGGACTTTGGCTCCAGGTATCTCACCGCGCGCCATGGCCGCATGCTGTTCGTCGCTGCATGCGGAATTCGTGGGCGCATCAGCCGAGCGGTCGACCGGAGTCACGAGCCCGTGCGACAGCAGATACGATTCCACTTCCTCGCCACTGACGTCGGCCAGCATGGTGTCGTTGACGGTCACGCAGGGGCTGAGCGGCTGACCGCTCTTCTGTTCCATTTCCCAGCGGAAGGCCGGGTTCTTGATGATGTCCTTCTCCTCGAACGGGAGGTCGTATTTGCGCATGATGGCGCGGACTCCTTCGCTCCATCCGCAGAAGGTTTTCAGGTAGGCAGTGATGGCAGGTTTTTCCGTGTTCATGAGTTTTGGGGGAATTGTGGACTGGAATGGTACGGGCAGCAGGCGCAATTGCAAGACGACCGGGAAAATCCCTTTGCCGCCCCGCGGATCTTCCCGGATGAATCCTGCGTGTCCGACCGCCCGTTCCACGCTCCCAGATTACGCACGATCCTCCTCGGGGGAAGCGGTCTTCTCGGGGCCGCCCTGCGCGAGGCATGGTCCGCCCAGCCGGACATCGAACTGCTCCCGCTCTCCCGCGCGGAACTGAACCTCACGCAGCCAGACCGCCTCGCGGAAACCCTCGAGGCCATTCCATTCGACCTCCTCCTCAATGCAGCCGCCTACACAAGGGTCGACGACGCCGAAACGCCCGGCGGCGGGGAACTCGCCATGACAGTCAATGGCACCGCTGCCGGGGTGCTGGCATCCTGCGCGGCCCGCCACGGCGCACGCATGATCCATTTCAGCACGGACTATGTCTTCGATGGCAGCAGCCCGGTGCCGTACCGCGAAGTCGATCCTCCCAGCCCGGTGAGCGCCTACGGACGTTCCAAACTGGCCGGTGAAGAACTCGTCCTCGCCGCTTCCCCGCGCCACCTCGTGATCCGGCTCTCGTGGCTCTGCGGTCCGGCTCGCCCGGCCTTTCCGGAATGGCTGCTCAGCCAGGCCCTGACGCGCCCGGAGGTCAGGGTCGTCGCCGACAAATGGGCCTGCCCCACATGGGCTCCGGACCTCGCGGAACGTCTCCTCGCTCTTGTCAGGATGCCCGCCGAAACCACCGGCATTCTGCATTTCTGCCACGGTCCTCCCTGCTCGTGGCTCGATTGGGGCCAGCAGATCCTCGACACCGCCGCCTCCGCCGGACGTCCGCTCCAGACGACCAGACTGACCCCGGTTTCCATCGCCGATCTGCCCGGCATGGCCGCGCGGCGGCCCGCCCACTCAGCCCTCGCCACCGATCGCTACGAAGCGATCACTGGCTCGCCCCCCCTGCCATGGACCACATGGCTCCCAGCCATGGCCGGCTTTCCCGCTCCCTCGGGAAACACAGACACCCCGGCGGTCGGCTGAACACCCGCTGGAAAACTCAGGCAGTACGATTTCGGATTTTTGGGGCTAGCGGTCGGCAGGCCGGATGACGTAGATCGTGGGCATGCGAACCATTTCTCCCCGAATGGCCGCGCTGGCGGCTTTTCTTTGCGCGATCCTTGCCAGTGCCGATGCCTGCCGCGCGCAAAGTGTCATCATTTCCGAATTCCTCGCGGACAATGAAGACGGTCCTCGCGATGAAGATGGCGACCGGAATGACTGGATCGAAATCCGCAATCTGACCGCGGTTCCCGTGAACATGGCGGGCTGGTACCTGACTGACTCGGCCGTGCGTCCAGCAAAGTGGCCATTCCCGGCCGTAACCCTCCCAGCCAATGGCGTCATCCTTGTGTGGGCCAGCGAAAAGGACCGCCGCAATCCTGCCGCCCCACTGCACACAAACTTCCGGCTGAATACGTCGGGCGAATACCTCGGCCTGACGCGCCGCACGCCGGACGGCGTCGTGGTCGAGCACGACTACGCTCCGGCCTACCCCCCGCAGTTCGAGGACATCAGCTACGGGATGGGTCAGGTCACGACAACCACCACTCTGACCGGTGCAAACCTGCCCGTGCGCTACCTGGTGCCCGCCAACGCCAATCTCGAGGTCAATCAGGGCCTCAATGCCGCGAACTGGCTGGGCATTTGGTTCAATGATGCCTCGTGGGTGACGGGCACGCTGCCGCTGCGCTACGGCCGCGATGCCAATGATCCCTACGACGCCTTCCCGGGTACAGACATCGAGGCCCGGCTCTACAATATCCGCACAAGTGTCTACGCCCGGGCATCCTTCACGGTGGCAGACCCGGCGTCCGTTTCCACGCTGCGGCTGCGCATGCGCAGCGATGACGGATTCGCTGCCTACCTGAATGGCAATCCGGCCACAGTGGCGGACTTCAACATGCCGGAAAACGAAGCGGGCACCACGCAGCTGTGGAATTCACCATCGGCAGCAGAACATCCGGATTCGGTCTCGACCACATGGCAGGAATTCGTGCTCGACCCCCGCCAGCTCGTCCCGGGAAACAATGTGCTCTGCCTCCACGGCTTCAACCGCGCGACCACGAACAACGACTTCCTTCTGTGGCCGGAACTGCTCGCGGAAACAGCCACACCGGCCCTCACCGGACAGCGTGCCTACTTCCCGATTCCCACCCCGGGCACCATCAATCCCGGAGGAACCGCGGACCCCGGCCCGCGGATCGCAGGCGGCACCCGCAATCCGGTTCCACCAGTGCTGCCCCCGGGTTCCGCGGCCATCGCCGACAGCCAGGCGCAGTTCGCAGGCACGCAGGGCCAGAACGGCTGGACGGCCGGCTACGCGGCCTTTGCCTCCGGCGTCCCGGCCAGCAGTACCTACACCACCGGAAGCTTCGTGCCCTTCACCGGTGGCGCAGCCTCGGGGGCATGGAACGCCACCACCAATCACTGGACCGGTACCGCATGGGACCTCAATACAGCGGCCGCCGCCCCATGGACCACGGTCGCTCCACTCGTCGTTCACCCGAACGATTCCACGCCCGGCCCACTCCAGGCTGCCGTGCGACGCTGGGTCAGCACGCACGACGGACCTGCCATCATCACCGGCTACTTTCAGCGCATCACCGCAGGAACCGACGGCACCACCGGCCACATTTTCCTCAACGGGACGTCTCTCTTCAGCGCACTCACCACCGGCGAAGTCCGCGCCTTCAATCTTCCGGTGACCCTGCGCCCAGGCGACATCATCGATGCGGTCGTGGACGTGGGACCCGCCGACGCCGACGGCAGCGACGGCACCAATTGCCAACTCCGCATCCTGCCCGCGCCAGCCGCTCCTACCTTCTTCACCATCACCGCCAATGTCGCCCGCACCGTCCGCCCGATCGCTTCGGTAAGCTGTCAGTTCCGGATCATGCAGCAGCCGGAAATTTCCCTCGCCATGCGCGACGATGGTCTCGAGGGCGACACCGTGGCTGGTGATGGCACGTGGACCTGCCGCGCCGACATTACCTACGCAACTCCCGGCGAAATGCTGCGCTGGCGCATCGTGGCGACCGATGACGGAGGCGCGAGCGTGACCGACCCGCCATTCCCGGACCCGCTGAATTCGCCGCAGTACCACGGAACCATCGCACAGGATCCATCGACGGCTTCTTCACGGCTCCAGGTGTTTCATTGGTTTCCTGTCAGCGCCGCCAATGCCGGCACCATTGCTGGCGACCGTGGCTCGGTCTGGCATCTCGGGGAATTCTACGACAATGTCCGTGCCAAGCTCCGCGGACAAAGCACCTCCGGCTTCGCCAAAAAGAGCCACGCCTTCGATTTCGCCAGAGATCAGCGCTTCCGCTACCACCCGGATCGACCCCGCGTGCGCGACATTCACCTCCTCTCGAACTGGGCGGATAAATCAAAGTGCCGCAATACAATGGCATGGGAAACCTACCGCCTCGGCGGCATGCCGGCCCTCGAATGCTTCCCCATCCGGGTCCACCAGAATGGCCAGTTCTACGGCCTCTACGATATGGTCGAAGACGCGGACGACCTCTACCTCGCACGCGCCGGACTCGACCCCAACGGAGCCCTCTACAAGATGTACAATCAGTTCAATGTCACGCCGGTTCATGCCAGTTCCGGCGTCGAAAAGAAAAGCCGCCAGTGGGACACCAATCACGATCTGCTGGCCTTCCTCAATGGACTGAATCCCGGAACCAATGCCGTCACTTCCCTCCCGGCCCGGCGTCAGTTCGCCTACGATAACCTCGACCTCTTTGCGCTGGCCAACAATCTCGCCATCACCGCCCTCACCACCAACAACGATCAGGGGCACAAGAACTACTTCCTTTACCGCGACAGCGACGGCACGCGCGAATGGAAACTCCTGCCATGGGATTGCGACCTCACCTTCGGTCGTACATGGACGGGCAATAATTTCGCAGCCACTCCCCCGCAGATCGGAGCGGCCTACTTCGATGATCACATGGATTCCCAGCGCGGTCTCCAGCTCGGTCCCCTCAACTGGATCAAGCAGATCGCCTACAATTGCCCGGAGTTCAATCGCATGTACCTGCGGCGGCTGCGCACCCTCATGGATCAATGGCTGGTCGGCCCCGACAGCACGACCGGGCATTTCGAAACACGGTTTTCCCAGCTCATGGATACCATAGATCCGCCGGGGCAATCGACCACCAGCGATGCCTGGCTCGATGGCCAGCGCTGGGGCGTATGGTGGCCGGCTCTGCCATGGCGCCATGACAATGTGAACACGGCCGCCACCGTGGCCGCCACCGCTGCCAACTTCAGTACGGTCTGGAACCGGCACGGCCCCCGCGCTTCCATGGCCCGCATCATCGCGCCGGACGGCAACCCGGTCACCTCCACACTCGCCACGACCACCAACGGGCTCGCCAACAGCTTCTACCTGAGCACCGCAGCCTACCCCGGCGGCACCATCACAAATACGACCACAGGTTCATCCCTGAACTACGCCGCCGGTACCTATCCTCCTTTCGGCGGCACCGCCACCGTCCAGCCATACCTCAAGGGCCGCCGCCAGCGGCTCTACGATACCTCTGCCACCCGGCCATTCAGTGACCGCGATTCCAACTCGGCCACCACGAACGACCGCGACTTCATTCCGGCTGCCCAGGCGGCCCAGCCTCCCGTGACCTTTGCCACACAGTCGGACCTCCTCGATGCGAATCCCGCCGGTGGACAGGAACAGGAATTCTTCGTGATCCGCAACAACGGCACGGAGGCCGTCGACCTCTCGGGCTGGTCCATCACCGGAGCCGTGGAATTCACGTTCCCAGGCGGCTGCGTGATCCCGGCCCCGGACGCCGCTTCCTCCCTCCCGAATCCGGAATGGCTTGGACTCCTGCACATCGCGAAATCCCCATGGCACTTCCGTCAGCGCACCACAGGCCCGCGCGGCGGACAGAACCGCCTCGTCACCGGTCCCTACAGCGGTCAGCTCTCGGCCCGCGGCGAAACCATCGAACTGCGCAACGCCGCCGGCCTGCTCGTCGACAGCTTCATCATTCCAGCAGAACCAACCCCCGCACAGTCGTCGCTCCGCATCACGGAATTGCTCTACCGCCCTGCGGAACCCCTGCCCGCAGAACTCGCCACGGATCCCTCTCTGCAGCGCTCAAGCTTCGAATTCATCGAACTGCAGAACGTCGGCTCCACCCCGCTCCCGCTCAAGGACGCTCGCTTCACCGAAGGCATCGAGTTCGTCTTTCCAGACCTGACGCTGGCACCCGGCGGCCGCATCATTCTTGCCGCGAATCCCACCGCGTTCGCCCTGCGCCACCCAGCCCCCGCCGCCCCTGTCGCCGGTCCATGGCTCGGTAGCCTCGACGACCGCGGCGAACGACTCCAGTTGCTCGACGCCTCGGGCGAAAGTGTTCTCGATTTCTCCTACGACGGATCGTGGTTCTGGCCCGCAGACGAAAGTGGCCACAGCCTCGTCATCCTCGACGCAGCCAACACCCCATGGAATGAATGGGGCAATCCCAGCCGGTGGGGCCTCAGTGCGCAGCCCGGCGGCAACCCAGGAACCACGGAGCCATTCCCCGGCACCATCTACGCCGCATGGCAACGCCTGCACTTCACGGCAGCGGAACAGATCGACCCCGCCATCGCAGGCCCCCTCGCCGACCCGGACACCAATGGCCTCAGCAATCTCTTCCACTACGCCTCCGGCCTCCAGCCCCATTCCCCCGCGGACCGACGCGACCCCACCGCCGCCACAGAAACCTCCGCCGACGGCCCACACCTCACCCTCACCTTCCGCCGACTCATTTCCGCCCCAGACC
>CAZSDE010000027.1:0-1000 GCA_964605435.1 uncultured Akkermansia sp. | reverse complement strand
GCGACCCCATCCCCGCAAAATCCCGCCGCTTCGCCCGCCTTCGCATCACCCTCCTCCCGCCCCCACCGTAGGATAACCCGGACAGATGCGCCCCCCCCACCGGCCCACAGTCCGGGACGCTCTTGGCTTCCACGACAGGCCTTGACTGCCGATTGCCGCATCACACCGCAACCAACCAGGCCAGACTCGGCCTCGGAAACACAGACAGGCATGATCAGCAGTCTCCCACCACCTGTGTCAGGATCGTAGTCCATGCTGCCCTGTTGCGAGTCCACATGGGGGCAACCAAATGGCCAGACGTTTTCGCCTCCGCAAGGCATGCCGGCGACGACAGATGGACAGACCTTTTCTTGAGGGACGACAGATGGACAGACCTTTTCTAGGGGGGCCTGCCCGACCGGCAGGATGCGACCCCGGATGGGTTCGGGCGACAAATGGCTAGGGCGAAAAATGGCCAAACCATTTCTCAGGAGGGCCATCGCGGACAAATGGCCAGACCACTTCTCCACGAATGGTTTCTCGAATGGGAGCGTTCGGGGTCTCTTGGAGAGGGGCTGTTCGGCAATGAGTCAGGCCCCTCCGGGGCAGGGATTGGCAGGGGAATGGGAGGCAAGGGAATGGCGGCGATGTCGAGGGAGTGATTGGTCAGAGCTCTTCGTGGGAATGGGGACTGTGGCGGGGACGCCGGAGGGGACTGCGGTTGGGGTTGGGCGGCGGCTTGGATGGGGAAGGAGCCGGTGATGGGGCTTTTTCGGCAATGAGACAGACCTCTTTGCAGCGGTCCCAAAGGCTGGTGTGGGTGACTGAACCTTGTCACAGGAACGGATTGATGACGGTGACTCCACCGTAGTCCTGGCCATGGTTGAGATCCTCGGAATAAACGGTGTGACAGCCGAGTTCCAAGGCGGCGGCGATAATGGCGGCGTCCCAGTAGCGGATTCCGTAACGGATTTTGATTTCGAAAGCCTGTTGAGCAAGAGCCACGGATGTCTCGACGAGT
>CAZSDE010000026.1:11331-16662 GCA_964605435.1 uncultured Akkermansia sp. | reverse complement strand
CTTTCAGGGTGGGAGCTGGCAGCGTAGCTGCATTCCGCTGAAAGCGGAATGCATGGCGACTGCCCGGGGTGCGGGTACACGCGTCGTTCCGGGAGCCGCGCGCGGCCTTCGCGTCGGCTTTCGCTGCCTTCCCGTCCGTGCCGCGGTGCGCCAGGCGGTGGCTGCGCCCGGTCATCTCGATGATCTTGGCCCGGGAGAGCAGGCGGTCGAGGATGGCTCCCGCCGTCGGCACGTCTCCGAGCAGTTTTCCCCAGTCCCCGACGGGACGGCTCGAGGTCATGAGCATCGACCGCGACTCGTGACGACGCAGGATGATCTCAAGGTGGATCTCGCCACTTCTGGCGGGCAGTTCCTTCCGTCCCATGTCCTCGATGATGAGCAACTCGGGCTTGAGGTAGCGCGACAGGAGACGGTTTTCCTCGGCTGCTCCCCCTTCGGCACGCAGGTCGCGCACCAGATCGAAGAAGCTGCGGTAGTACACGCTCAGGCCGGCGCGCACCGCCTCCATCCCGAGGGCCTCGGCAAGGTGACTTCTCCCCACGCCGGGCGACCCGATGAGGAGCACGTCGCGGGTGCCCCGGATCCACTGACTGGTTGCCAGATGCATGATCCGGGCACGCGGAATGCGCGGATTGAAGCCGAAGCCGGCAAGGCGGCGGCTCTCGCGGAGTCCGGCATGCCGGGTGCTCCGCTCGATCTTCCTTCCCGCCCGCAGGTCGATCTCGTCCTGAAGGAGCAGCTCGAGGAACGGTTCATGCGGAGGGCGGTTGGCGACCGCTTCGTGGAGGCGCACCTCGAGGCTGAGGATCAGACCGCGCAAGCGCAGGGACCGGGCGTGGGCTTTGCTGCTGGCTTGTGTGTTCATGGGGATTCGTTGGGGGTTGAGAAAGCGTCTGCACCGGCGTGAGCGCACACGAGCTGGCCGTAGTGGTCCAGTCCGCGGATGACCGGGTGCTCGTTCATGAAGGCCTGCAGCTTCTGCCCGGGCGCTCCAGCGCCGCCGCCCAGCAGCCGCCTGAGATCCTTCTGGCGCAGTGCGGTACCCGCTCCGGCACCCGCCAGCGGTCCCTGCATGAAATCAACCTGCACTTCCTCCCCGGGCTCCGATTCGACACGCCAGACCCGCTGCGGTGCACGAAGCGTTTGGCCCGCCTCGTACGAGCCCCCGAAACCGTGCGCACTCCGCAGCTCCATTCAGATCCGCTGCGCCGCGAGTCCATCGGCCGCCATCCCCGCAATGAACCCGGCATGCGGAGCGCACAAACCGCGCGTCCCGGCGGTCACTTTGCCGCGGGCGGTGGTGCACTCTGGTGCGGACCCGGCCGCGTAGCGCGCCACCGTCCGGCGGTTGACGCCGAGTTCACGCGAAATCCACCCGCTGGGACTACCCCAAGGCGGCAAGAGCCTGGATGGCCTGCTGATCGGACACTTTGAGGATGCGGGACATGCCCCCATCCTCCCGGTTCACGTCAGGTCGGGCAGGGGCGTTTCACCCTCCGGAACTGGTGCACTTTGACCCACCGGAAAGTGACCATTGGTGGTGCACTCTGGGTGACCGCTGACATCCACGCTGCACAGTTGTGAATCCAATGGAGGAATGCTGGCACTGCGGCGGCTCGAGACAAATTCATCAAACCGATTCAACCTGAACGCCGGATTCAGATCGACTGCCGGGCCACGTCTATCGACAGGCCCTATGGCTGCGCAGTGGCAGGAAGGACGTTGAGGCGCAGGAAGCGGCGGCCGGATTCGCCGCGCGGAATGATGGCTTCGACGTGTTCGAGTTCCCCTTCGGTCCTGAGAATGGTTTCGCTGACGCCGTCGCGGTACCAGATGGAAAGGTTGCAAGCCGAAACGAAGGCCATGCTGTCCGGTATGAAGGAGAGTATGCCCATTCCCGGAAATCATGACAGAACATTCCCTGCCTTTCTTCTGCGGCTTCCCCTCATGACTCAGGTCCAGCGGGTGCGTTTCCTCCCGCGGCCAGCATCAGCGGCATCGAGCGGACTGTCCGGCGGACGCTCCGAGTGCATCCGCCGGAACAGTTCCTTGTCGGTTCCCGTCTCCCGGACCGGCTTGCGCTCCTTCCTCCCGCTTCTTCCGGCATGGCAGCGTCCGGGATCACACTGCAGCGAAGGCTTCTTCATGGTGCACTGGAATTCCGTCGCCCTCCAAAGCCCACCCTTTCTCCCCCGAGGCCTTGCTTATACCACGAGGCGGCTTCTCCGTTCGCCCCATTCAGGGCTCAAGGATCACCCGCATCCTTGCGTACTCCATGGCAGCTCATTCACCGCGCGGCAGGCAACCCCGCAGACCGAACACGCTGCTTGTCTCTGCATCGGCGAGCCAGCAGGAAAAAGCCGAACGCGGCAGCAGGAAAGGCTACCCGAGCGGGCTCGGGCACCGGAGACGCGGCAGTCGCGTCGAGCGTAACAAGATTGAAGCCGAAAAAGTTGGATTTCTCCCATTGGGCAATCGCACTCGTCTGCTCCCATTCGATGGCCAGGGCTCCGGTGGGGACAGTAGCGCCAGTCCGGAACTGCATTTCCACTCTCTCGACCGCGGAGTAATTGCTGTGCATGTTGCCTCGGTACGCTGAGTTTCCTGACTTGGAAGCCAAGGCTGAGTAATTCCCGCTATCCATAGTGCCAAGTGAAAAGAGGTAGCCCGAGTTTCCTTTCGGCCAGTCCGCCACGTAGCCCATCGCGAACGTCAGTGTGTACAGGGTATTGGGAACCAGCGCCACAGGTACAGTCGGACTGTAGCGGACCTTGTAATTGTCCCACGACGTGGTTCCGACGAGGGACGAATCGCCGCCTCCAAAGATCCTCGCAGAGCCTTCAATGGTAGACCAGCCGAGCGACCCCTGACCCGCAAGGGACATGCCAACCATCCCCTGGAACGTGCTCACGGCACTGACACCGTCCAGCCCTGCAATGTAGGCCCCTTCGCTTGGCAATGCACCTGCGAGGATACATCCAAAGCAGCCGATGACTCGTGCCTGCTGAACCCATTTCGCGGGATTCCATGTCTGCGTTCCAAATGTTTTGTTTGATTTCATTGTATTGTTAATAGTTAAGAGTTACTGGGTTTATCTTGAGTTCTATTTTGCTTTCGTATGGCATCGGAAAATTGATTTCAGGGTCTGAGTCGGCGTCCCCTGCCGACTCGGTGGGCCTTGGCGACAGCATGCCCAAGGGGCCACGTGGGATTGCCTAACCATGTGGTGCTGTGGCCGTTGCTGATCACGTGGCAGGGGAAGGCGAGGACTGCCGGAATTACCGCAGGGGTAGCCGGATAGCAGAATGAGCTTCATGGCAGGACGGATTCAAAGAGCCCTATGCCAGCCCCCCGGGAACATGACAAAATTGTCCGTGAATTTCAGAATCTTTATGTTTTTCAAGAATTACCGTGACTGTCTGACGGAGGTCTGATAGGGATATGGTTTACCTATGAACTGCGTTGATGGCTTTGCTGGGTCAGATCCGTTTCCGAGCACGGAGTGGGATCGGCTGGGTGATGTGGGGTGGTTCTGCGAGCGGTACCGGGGGGCGGTGCGGGAGTATCTGCGGCGGAGGGTGGGGCCGGAGGATGCGTCGGATGTGTGTCAGGAATTTTTCGAGAAGAAAGTGATGCGGGAGGGGATTCTAGGGAAGGCGGACCTGGGCCGTGGGTCGCTGCGGGGGTTTCTGGTGACGGTTCTGAACAATCTTGTGCGGCAGCGAAATCGGGCGGACCGGGCGCGGAAGCGAGGGGGAGGGATGCGGCGGGAGGGATCGGTGGACGAGGTGCAGGCGGCGGGGGAGGTGCCGCTGCATGGGGCCTCGCCGGAGCGACTGCATGACCTTGGGTGGGCGCATGATCTGCTGGAGCAGGCCATTCGTGACACGGAGGATTGGTGCCGGAAGAAGGGCCGGGCGCAGGAATTTACGGCACTGCGGCCGATGCTGGACGGGTCGGGTCCGGCGCGGCCATACCGGGAGGTCGCGGCTGAGCTGGGGATGACGCCTGGAGACGTGGCGACTGTGCTCAAGCGGCTGCGTGAGCGCGTGGGCCGCTGCGTGGCCGAGAGGATCGAACGGCTTTGTGGCGGGGCGTCTGGGATGAGCGCAGAAGTGATTGCCGAATTCCGCCGGATCCTCGAGGATCGGATCTGAGCGCCGCGGCGGATAGCCTTTGAAGCTGGCCGCAGGGGATTCGTCCGGATTTACGGGCGACCGAAGGTGCCGCCGGGCAGGATCTGCCGGTGGCGGATGGGAGTCGGGCTCAGGACTTCATCAATTCCAGCCTTGGGTCCATGTACCGAAGGGGTCGTTGCGGAAGTGCTTGATGTAGACGTCGATCTGTTTGGCGCGGGTTTCCGGGAACGGGTGGGTGCTGAGAATTTCCGGCTGACGGGCGCCGCCCATGGATTGACCGAGGACCTTCATGACATCGAGGAGGGCTTCTGGTTTGTAGCCGGCCACGATGAGGAGTTGGACGCCGATGCGGTCGGACTGGGATTCGTCTTCGCGTCCGTAGCGGGTCTGGAGGAGTTGGCCGACCATCTGGCCGACGGCGGCACCGTTGCTGCGTTCCGTGGCGGTGGCGGCGGCGGCGGCGCTGGCGATGCCCTGGAGGAGGCTGCTTTTGGCCATTTGTTTATTGGAATGCCATGCGAGCACGTGACCGACCTCGTGGCCGAGGACGCCGGCGACGGCGTCTTCGGAGGGGAGTTGCTTGAGGAGGGCGAGGGTGATGAAGACCTGTCCGCCGGGGAGGGCGAAGGCGTTGATGGTCTTCGCATCGTTGAGCACGTGGAATTCGAAGGGGTAGTTGAAGTCCTTGATGCCGCGGCGCTGGAGGATTTCGTTCTTGGCGTGGAGCAGGCGGGCTCCGATCTCATTGATCTTGTTGGAGAGGACCGGCTCGCGGAATTCGCCGCCGAATTCGCGCACCATCTGGGGGGCTGACTGGAGGCCCATGGCGACTTCCTGGTCCGGGGTGAGTTTGATGCGGACTTTTTCGCCCGTGAAGGGATTCACTTCCTGGCGGGTGGAACCGACGTAGGTGAAGTAGCCGACGGCGAGCATGACGAGGCCTGCGAGCACGCGGGGGTTGCTGAGGAGCATGCCAAGGCAGCCTGGCCGCCTTGCCTGAGGAGATTGGTTGCGGTACATGGAATTGGTTATTGCACTGCTAGAGTGTGGCCGTCAACCTGGGACGTCCGAGGACCGGTTCGGGCACGAGTTCGGCTGGGCGGGCCTGACGGTGGATGCTGAGGAGGGCTCCGACGGCGAGGAGGCAGGAGCAGAGGTTTGATCCACCGTAGCTGACAAAGGGGAGAGGCAT
>CAZSDE010000026.1:3956-11321 GCA_964605435.1 uncultured Akkermansia sp. | reverse complement strand
CCCTTATTGGGGAGGCAGGCCGTGGTGACACCGATATTGATGGCCGCCTGGAAGACGATGAGAAGGACGAGTCCGCCTGCGAGGAGGGCTCCGAAGCGGTCGGCTGCGGTGGAAGCGATGCCGAGGCCAGCGACGGCGATGGCGGCGAAGAGCGAGACCGTTCCGAGCGTTCCGAGAATGCCGAGTTCCTCACCGACGACTGGAAAGACGAAATCCGTATGGCAGTACGGCAGGTAGAAGCGCTTCTGGCGGCCGTCGCCGAGTCCGCGGCCGGCGAGTCCGCCCGAGCCGAGGGCGATGAGTCCCTGTTCCTGCTGAAAATTGAACTGGGCGAAGCGGGCGGCTTCCTTGGTGTCGGCGGGCGTTTCCTTCCAGAGCTGGACGAAGGCCGTGACGCGCCCGACGCGGTTGGGAATGAGCGTGATGGCGGCGGCGAGAATGGTGATGCCGATGGCCGCCGAGCCGATCAGGTAGATGAGACGGCTGCCTGCGAGGAAGAGGACCGCGGATCCCGCAGCGAAGAGGAGAACGGCTGCACCGAGGTCGACTTCGAGGGCGATCAGAGCGACCGGCAGCGCGAGCAGCAGGAGCGGCAGCACATAGCCGTGGAGAAACGAGAGCCGACGCTGGCCATGGACGGTACAGAAGGCCGCGAGGGCCATGATGACGCCGAGGCGGGCGGGTTCCGAGGCCTGGAGCTGGAGAGCACCGTAGCCGATCCAGCGTCTGGCTCCGTTGATGTCCTTCCCGATGACGGGAGCGAAGCAGAGCAGGAGGAGCAGGATGGAAAGCCAGTAGACCGGCTTGGCGAAACGGATCCAGTGGCGGTAGTCCATCCGCATGAGAACCGCTCCACCGAGCAGTCCCGCCACGCAGAAGACAGTGTGCTTGCGGAGGGCAGCCCATGAATCCGTCCGGGTTTCCATGCTGTAGCCGGCTGTGCTCAGCTGCATGACGAAGCCGAGGACCACGAGGAGGAGCACCGAGAACAGCAGAATGACCGGAGCGCGGCGGGACATGGCAAGCAGGGGGATAAAGGCTCAGCGGCGCACTGGGACGCGGAGGCGGTCGCCGACCCGGAGCCGGTCCGGATCCGCGAGGCTGTTGAGGCGCATGATTTCGTTGGCACTGAAGCCGTAGCGGCGGGCGATATTGTAGATGGTGTCGCCCTTGACGACCACGTGGGTGCGGGAGCCAGCCGAGCGGGCGGGTTCCGGTGTGGTTTTTGGCTTCGTTTTCACGACGACCTCCGTCGATGGTTTGGCGGAGGGAGCTTTCGTGGCTGGTTTGGCGGCCGGTCTGACCGAGGACTTGCTTACGGCCGGCTTGGTGGCGGCTGCGGTTTCCCGCGGGGCGGGTTCGGCGCGGACCGGCTGGGCTTTTGCCTCTGTGCGGGGTTTGCTGACTGGTTTGGGGGCTGGGGTGGATTTTTCCTGGACGTAGGTATCCGGCTGGCGTTCGCCCACGGCCAGAGCGCCGGGTTCCGGTTCCAGTGGTTCCGCGGAGGCGTCCGTGATGGGCTGGAGGGAAGGATTCCGTTCCGGGGCTGTGGTCACCGGGGTGGCCGCCATGGGGGCGGTGCGCTGGAGCTTGGCCGAGGCGTCTGTGTCCGTGGCAGCAGAGACGACGCGGTCCGCTTCGCTGGCCGTCTCGGGAATCTGGATGGTGGTACCGGGGGCCCATGTGGCCTGCGGGTTGGCAGCGGTGAGTTTTTCCGAAGTGATTCCGAAGCGGGCGGCGAGGAGTTCGCGGGTTTCGCCTTTCAGCAGGCGGTGGGCATTGGGTGACGGAACGGCTGACGCGGCTGCCGGGGCCTCGATTTCCGTGGGCATGGGGATGGCCCGGGGGGCCTCCGTTCCCGGGAGGGGCGTCTCCGCAGCGGCGAGAGGAACGGTGGTGACCGGGGCGGGCGCTGCCGCCGCAGAGGCGGCGGGGGCCGGGGGATTTTCCTTGTCCTCACCCCACATATGGAAGGCGAAGAGACCCCCGATGGCAACGAGGTGCAGGAGGAGCATGACCACAAACGCGCGGGACATGCGGACTTGGGGCACCTCGTCATCCCAGTCGTCCTGGGCCGCGGCACTGGCGGCGAGGCGGTGCCCGCCGCCGAAGCGTCCCGTGAGGGAACCGATGAATGACTGAGAACGCCGGCGCTGCGGCCGATTCTTGGTGTCGGAGAGGAGGCTCATGGTGCTTGGTCGAGTTGTTGAACGGTTTGGATGAAGGAGTCACCGCGGTGGTCGTAGCCGGTGAACATATCGAAGGAAGAAGTGCCGGGCGCGAAGAGGACCGCCTGACCCGGGGTGGCCGCCGCGAGGGCTCCGCGAACCGCGTCGCCAAGGCTGGCGCAGACCGTGCAGGGGGCGGCCTCCTGCCAGAGGTCTGCGAGGCGCGGGCCGATTTCCCCGATGGTGAAGATGGCTGTGGCTTTCTCGGCGACGAGGGGGGCGAGCGGGCGGTAATCGAGTCCCTTTTCCTTCCCTCCGGCGATGAGGACCACGGGACTTTCCATGCCCCGGAGGGCGCTCTCCATGGCATGGACATTGGTCGCCTTGGAATCATTGATGAACTCCACTCCATTGACGGTGCCGGCTGGTTCGCAGCGGTGGCGGGGAGCCGGGATGCTCCGGAGGGCGTCGGCGAGTTCCGCAAGAGGGAGTCCCCATGCGTGGCAGGCCGCGAGGGCCGCCATGAGATTCTCCGCATTGTGGCGGCCGCGCAGACGGGTCGACTGCATCGCCAGAATGCGTTCCCCGTGGAGGCAGATCCAGCCGTCGCGCAGCGTCCAGTCCGCTGCGTCGGTCCATGCCGAGAACGTGACCTTGCGGGCTTTCAGTTCCGGGTAGGTCCCGATGGCATTGATGACGGCGGTGTCTTCTGAGGTCTGATTTTCGAAGATGCGGGCCTTGGCGCGGTAGTAGGCCTCCATGTCAGGGTGACGGTCGAGGTGATCCTCCGCGAAATTCATCCAGACGGAGACGCGGGGCCGGAAGGTCTCGATCAGTTCCAGCTGGAAGGAACTGACTTCGAGGGTGTAGACATCCATGGGGGCGTCATCGAGCACGAGTCCAGCGAAGGCGACGCCGAAATTGCCGCAGGGTACCGTGCGGAGACCCGCGGCGGAAAGGGCCGCGGCGATGAGGGAAGTGGTTGTCGTTTTCCCGTTGGTTCCGGTGATGGCGATGCAGGGAACGGATGTATGGCGGAAGGCAAATTCGATTTCGCTGATGGCCGGGGTGGCGGCACGGAGCATGAGCTGGGCGAGCGGCCATGAGGGATCGATGGCCGGGCTGAGGACCGCGAGATCGAAGTGATCCGTGCAGGCAAGCGCCGCGTCGCCAAGCAGGCAGTGAACCCCTTGTGCTTCGAGCAGGTCCGACTGCTGGGAGAGGGAGTCACTGCATCCGGTGTCGAGGGCGGTGACTTCGGCACCCAGTCTGCGGGCGAGGCGGGCGGCCGCCAGCCCACTCCGTCCGAGGCCGAGGACAGCAATGTGTTTTCCGGTGTAATGGTCCGAAGCGGGCAGCATGGGAACGGGTCAGCGGAGCTTGAGGGTGGCGAGGCCGATGAGTGCGCACATCAGGCTGAGGACCCAGAAGCGCACAATGACCTGGCTTTCCTTCCAGCCTTTCAGCTCGAAGTGGTGGTGAATGGGAGTCATGCGGAAGAGGCGACGGCCTTCTCCGTAGAGGCGGCGGCTGATCTTGAACCATGCGACCTGGAGCATGACCGAGATGGCTTCGGCGACGAACACGAAGCCGACGATGACGAGGAGGACCTCCTGGCGGCAGCAGATGGCGACGGCAGCGATGCAGCCACCGAGGGCCATGCTGCCGGTATCGCCCATGAAGACGCGGGCGGGGTAGCAATTGTACCAGAGAAAGCCGAGACAGGCTCCCACGAGGCCCATGCAGACAGGGGCGAGTTCGCCCGCGTCGCGGTTATGGTCGATGAGGAGGAACCGGGCTGCTTCGGCGTGACCGGTCACGTAGCAGAAGATGGCATAGGCGAGACCAACACTGACCGTGCAGCCCGCGGCCAGACCGTCGAGACCGTCGGTCAGGTTGACGGCATTCGAGCATCCGACGATGACGATGGCGAAGAACAGGATGGTGATGGGCCCCATGTGTTCGATTTCGAACAGTTCCTTCTTGATGAAGGGGAGCTGGAGGTGGTCGAAGTAGTCGCGCTGGCCCGGGAGGTTGTAGAGGACGAAACCGGCGGTCAGGCCGACGGCCCACTGGACGATGAGTTTGCCGCGGGCGTTGACCCCTTTGGAGTTTTTCTTGCTGACCTTGAGGTAGTCGTCCACGAAGCCGAGGGCCCCGAGGGCAAGGGTCACGTAGAGCACGACCCAGAGGAAGGGATTATCCCAGCGTGTGCAGAGGAAGCAGGAGACGAGGAGTGCGCCGATGATGAGGACGCCGCCCATCGTTGGGGTTCCGGCTTTCTTGCCGTGCAGTTCGAAGAGTTTGTTGACTTCCTCGCGGGTGCGGACGGGCTGGCCGATTTTGAGCGAGATGAGTTTGCGGATGACGTATTCCCCTAGCAGGATGCTGATGGCGAAGGCGATGATGCAGGCCACGAGACCGCGGAATGTCTGGTACTTGAAGACATTGGTGAGTTTGGCCGTGAAGCCGTCGGCAGTGCCGATGAGTTGGTAAATCCAGTAGAGCATCGTTCAGGATCCGGAAAGAAGCTGGAGCACCCGTTCCATGCCTGCGGAACGGCTGCCTTTGAGAAGAATGATGTCGTCGGGTCCGGCAGCGGAGCGCAGGGCTTCGGCGCAGGCGGCGTGATCGGGGAAGCGGCGCAGGGTTGCGGGATCGCCGCCGGCGGCGAGGAAGCCCTCGGCGATGTGGGGGACGTCGCCGCTTTCGACGAGGAAGAGGAGATCCATGGCGGTGGCGCAGGCGGCGGCACCGGTCTCGCGGTGACCCTGTTCGGAATGCGGACCCAGTTCACCCATGCGGCCGAGCACCGCGATGCGGCGCCCGCGGCAGGAGAGGCTGCGGAGCGTTTCGAGGGCAGCCTTCATGGAATCGGGATTCGCGTTGTAGGAATCGTCGAGGAACTGGAGGCCTGCGGCGGTGCGCAGCTGGACACGGCCGGCTGTCAGTTCCAGGCTGGCGAGTCCGTGGGCGATGGCATCGGGTGCGATGCCGTGGGTCCATCCGGCAGCGGCGGCGAGCGCGGCATTGGCGGCCATGTGCCGACCGGGCACTGGCAGAGAGACGTCGACGGATTCGCCGGAAGGGAAATGCAGTTGGAACTGGCTGCCGGCCGGGCCGCAGACAAGATTCTCCACGCGGAGGTCGCCTGAGCCGACCCCGGCGGTGATGACGCGGGCGGAGCAGAGCGAGCGGATGAGCGGGGTGAAGTCGTCGGTGGCGTTGAGAATGACCGTGCCGCTGGCAGGGATGGATTCGGCGAGGGCGGCTTTTTCGCGGGCGATGTTTTCGCGGCTTCCGAGGAATTGGATGTGGGCCGTGCCGATATTGGTGATGATGCCGGTCTGGGGAACTGCCATGGCAGCGAGGGGGGCGATTTCTCCCGCGTGGTTCATGCCCATTTCGACGACGGCGGCTTCCTGATCCGGCTGGATGGCGAGAAGGGTGAGGGGAACGCCGATATGGTTGTTGAGGTTTCCGGCCGTGGCGGAGGTTCTGTATTTCTGTGCGAGCACGGCCCGGGTCATGTCCTTGGTGGACGTCTTGCCGTTGCTGCCGGTGAGACCGACGACCGCACCCTGCCATTCGCGGCGCCATGCGGCCGCCATGCGCTGCAGTCCGGTCAGGGTATCGCTGACCCGGATGACGGCCATGCCGGCAGGGACGGCGACATCCCGGTGGACCATGACGGCGGCGGCACCGCCCTGCGCGGCTGCTTCCATGAAATCGTGGGCATCGAAGCGGTCGCCGGCGAGCGCCACAAACAGAGAGCCCGGAATGATCCGGCGGGTGTCTGTGGAGACGGCCGAGATGGCGGTGCTGGCGGGTCCAGCCGCGAGCGATCCAGCCGACCATGCGACCGCGGTGGCGGCGTCAATGGTCTTCATCGTTCCGGCCTCCTTCCTGCTTCGCGGGTTCGTTCCGGCATGACCCAGTTCCGGAGAATGTCCTGGGCAATCTTCACGTCGTCGAACGGCTCGACTCTGTCAGCGAAGATCTGTCCCTGTTCGTGACCTTTTCCGGCGATGAGCACGACGTCGCCGCCGCCGGCGCGGGCACCGGCCAGTTCGATGGCCCGGGCGATGGCGGCACGGCGGTCGGGCATGACTTCAAATCGTTCGCCCTGCATGCCGGCCGCGATTTCGGCGAGGATATCTTCCGGCTTTTCGCTGCGGGGGTTGTCGCTGGTGAGGATGGTCCATGTGGAGTGCTGTTCCGCGACGGCACCCATGAGCGGGCGTTTGGTGCGGTCGCGGTCTCCGCCGCAGCCGACCACCGTGATGATGCTGCGCGGTTCCAGTTCCCTGACGGTGCGGAGTGCATTCTCGAGCGCATCGGGGGTGTGGGCGTAGTCCACGTAGACCCGGAAGGGCTTGGCTTCGGCCACGTTCTGCATGCGCCCAGGGATCTGGGGAGCCTCCGCCATGCCCGCGACGGCTTCGCGGAGGTTGAGATCCATGCTCCACGCGGCCGCGAGAGCACCGAGCACATTGTAGACATTGAACCGCCCGATGTAGGGAGTGCGCACGAGGAATTCACGGCCCCGTGCCGTCATGCTGAACTGCGTGCCCTGCATGCTGATGCGCAGGCCAGTGGCCCGGAAATCGGCCTGATTGCCCATGCCGAAGCGGACGACCTCGAGTTTGCCGTCGAGCGAGCGGGCGAGGCGGCGGCCCCATGAATCATCGATATTGATGATGGCGGTGGGTTTCTTGCGACCGCCCTGTTCGATGAGGTGATCGAAGAACGAAGCCTTGGCGAGGAAGTAATCCTCCATGGTACCATGGTAATCGAGATGATCCTGGGTGAGGTTCGTGAAGATGGCGGCGTCGAAGCGGATGCCGTGCACGCGTTTCTGGGTGAGGGCGTGGGAACTGACCTCCATGGCGACCCCTTTGCAGTCATGGCTGCGCATTTCCGCGAGCAGTTCCTGGACGGCGATCCAGTCGGGCGTGGTGTGCGACGACGGTTTGTGACCGAGTCCGGTATCGTAGTGGACGGTGCCGATGAGGCCGCAGCGTCCGCGGGCGCGGTTGACGAGGTGCTGCAGAATGAAGGCGGTGGTTGTTTTCCCATTGGTGCCGGTCACGCCGGCCACCATCATGTGGTCGGATGGTCGGCCGTGGAAGGCGTCGGCCACTTCCGCAATGCCCCGGCGGGAATCGGGCACCTGGATCCATGTTCCCCGGAAGAG
>CAZSDE010000026.1:0-3856 GCA_964605435.1 uncultured Akkermansia sp. | reverse complement strand
ATCGCACCCTTGGTTTTCCTTTCACATTCTCCAGTTTGAGCTTCACCGGCTCTGACTTTTCCTTCTTCGATTTGTCCTCCACGAGCATCGGCGGCACCTGATAGTACTCCATGGCCTTTTCCGCGACCCTGCGGAAGAGCGGGGCTGCCAGCTTGCCGCCGAAATTCAAACTATTGCTTAGGCGGGGTTCGTCGATGAGACAGAATCCAGCCAAGCGTGGCTGACCGTCCACTTCGACAAATCCAAGGAAGGATGTCGCCTGCTTTGTTTTGTCGTACTTGCCTTTACTATTCGCTTTATTGGCCGTCCCCGTCTTCCCGCCGATGACGTATCCCTGACTCATGGCTCCTTTGCCTGTTCCCTTGCTGACGACACTTGTCAGCATGCTGCGGACATTCCGGGCTGCCGCTGCCGGGAGCACTTGTCTCGTGGCTAGGCCGGGAGAACCGTCCATCGGGCTGCCGGAGATGTCCGTGATACCTTCGACGACCCGGAGCGGTTGCCACAGTCCGTCGTTGATGATGCAGCCGAGCATGCTGCAGAGATGGCCGGGTGTAACGGCAATGGTATAACCGAAGGCGGCGCGCGACATATCCTGCTGGGTCCATGCGGCCCCCAGCCGCGCCGACCGTTCGAACGGGAGCGTGATGCCGGTGCGGGAAGTAAAACCGAAGGATTCAAGCCATTCGCGGAACCTCGCCCGCCCGATGCGTTTCGCGAGCAGGTAGGATCCGATGTTGCTGGATTTGACGAGGATACCTTCGGGCGAGAGGCTTGCGTAGCTTCCGCTGTCGCCGATCGCCGAAACACCGTTTTCGGAGTAGTGACGGTCCCCGTCGGGGTCGATGGCGAGGGATTCGTGAAGACCGACTTTCCGATCGGCGAGGGCAGCCGCCACCGTGGCCATTTTGACGGTGGAACCGGGTTCGTACATGTAATCGGTCAGGTAGTTCATGCTGGCCCCGGTGGCTTCCCTGCCCTTGCGGAAGTCGCGTGCCACGAGGGCGCGGAGGGCCATGGTGGATGGTTCGAAGAGGGCGACGATGACAACATTGGCGTTCATGCGGCGGACGCTGATGTCGTCGGGATTGGCGGGTGAGGGGTTATCGACTTCCTTTTCGACGAGTTCCTGGAGACCGGTGTCGAGGGTGAGGCGGATGCTGTGGCCATCGGTGGCGGCATTGGATCCACCGCGGTAGGCGGCCAGTTCTTCGCCACGGCCATCGACTTCGACGTAGCGGCTGCCATCCGAGCCGCCGAGGAGGTGGTCGAACGATTTTTCGATGCCGGAGACACCGGTGGCGGGAGCGGAATCGTCGCCGGTTTTGGAGGTGGCGGGTTCTGCGAATCGTCCGACGATCTGGTCGAAGGTTCCGGCGAGCGGGTAATGGCGTTCGTAGTAGTCGCGGATGACGACGGCTCCGATGCGGTCGCGCAGGTCGTCGTAGCGGCCGAGGTGGGCGGCTTCGAGGGCATCGCGGAGGTTGCGGCCGATCTGGTAATCGAGTTTGGGTTCGATCACGAATTCGCCGGAGGCGCGCTTCCGGAGTCGTTCGAGGACGGCGTCGCGGATTTCCCCCGGCGGCCTGCCGAGGATGGATCCGACCACGGGTGTGGAAGCATTCAGGTAACTGAGTTGCAATGACTCGAGGGAATGGCTGGAGAGCAGCTCGCTGTTTCTTTTCTTTTCTTCCTCGTCGCCCGGCAGGTGCTTGCCGAACTCGCGGAGGGCGGCGACCAGGGAGGTGCGTTCTCCGAGGAATTTGAGGTCGTAGACGAGGCGCTGGACGAGACGGTCGGTCGCGAGGGTGATGCCGCGGGCATCGGTGATGTCGCCTCTCCGGGCCGGCAGGGGGTCGGCACGGCGGTGTGCGGCGAGGCGGATTTCCTCGTAGTGTGCATGCCGGATGCCCTGGATGTGGAACAGGCGCCAGCCGTAGGCTCCGAAGAGGGCCGCGAGGAGCAAGCCGCAGCACCACAGTCTCCCACGCACCACGTGGGGCACTGCCGCGGGGGGATCGGTGGAGTGGTTCATGGGTCGCTGGAGGGGACGGCGGGTGCGGGAATGGCGGAGGCTATTTCGCGGACACTGCCGTGGGGGGTGGCGACGAGTCCGAGTTTGAGATCACGGACGGCATTCCGGAGCACGGCATCGCTGAGCCCGTTGCTCTGAACTCTTCTGATTTCCGCAATGTCCTTGCGCAGCGTGGCGATTTCGTTGGAGGTCTCGCTGATGACGCGGCTGCGTACATTCTTGCGGTGCACGACCCATCCATAGGCTGCGCCGATGGCACCGAGGATGGCGACCACCAGGGTGATATTGGCGGCGGTCATCGGGGAGAGGCTCGGTGGTGCCTGGCGATGTCGGTTGGGGCGGGCCATGACGGTTGCGGGGTTTGAATGGCGGTGGGGCTTCAGCCAGGGAGTCGGGTGGCGATCCTGAGTCTGGCGCTGCGGGCCCGGGGGTTGCTGCGGATTTCTTCGCCGCCCGGAGCGATGGAGCTGCGGACGGGCAACCGGTAGCAGCAGTCCGGATTGGGCCTTGGTGCGGGCCATTCCGGGCGGTCGATTTCCGGTTCGCTGTGCCGGCGGAGGTGGCGTTTCACGATTCTGTCCTCGAGGGAGTGGAAGGTGATGATGGCGAGGCAGCCACCGGGACGGAGCCAGTCGGCAGCGATGGCGAGGATGCGTTCGAGGCAGCCCAGTTCATCGTTCACGGCGATTCTGAGACCCTGGAATGTTTTGGTGGCCGGGTGCTGGGAACCGTGTCTGGGAACGATGGTAGCCACCAGTTCAGCGAGGTCTTCGGTGGTGGTGAAGGGTTTAGTGGCGCGGCGGCGCGCAATCGCGGCGGCGATGCGGCGGGCGGCCCGTTCTTCGCCGTACTGGTGAATGACATCGGCGAGCGATTCTTCCGACCATGTATTGACCACTTCGGCAGCGCTCAGGCCGCTGCCCGCGTCCATTCTCATGTCGAGCGGGCCGCAGCGGCGGAAGGAAAATCCCCGCTCCGCGGCATCCAGCTGCCGGCTGCTCACTCCGAGATCAAGCAGAATGCCATCAAGACCGCCGATTCCCTCGCGACGGAGAATCTCGGGAAACAGATCGAAGCGCACGTGGAATGCGTGGAGCGTTTCCGGGAAGGCTGCCTTGAGTGGCTGGGACTGCGCCAGTGCTTCCTCATCCCGGTCGAGGGCAATCACCGACGCCCCGGCTTCGAGCAGGCGGCGGGAATGCCCGCCCCCGCCGAAGGTACCGTCGAGGATAACGCGGCCGGGCGCTGGAGCGAGCCACTGCACCACTTCGTCGGCCATGACGGGCCGGTGGTAGCGGTGAGCTTCGGCTGACGGCTGAACGGGGCAGTCTTCCGGCCCGGGAGTGATGGCTGGGGAGGCTGTCATGGCCGACTCCTTTCCGTGGCAGCCGACTCTCCGGCAGCCCATGCTCCGCCCATTCCGGGCAAGGCATAATGGTTGCTGCTGGTGCCTGCATTCATGTCGATGGCTGCTCGGTTACCCGGGGAGTTTGTGAAGAAAAGTGTTATTGTTAAGCTTGCCGATTTTTCAGGTCAATGAAATTCCTGTCTGGTCCATGGAAACTTTGATTTTTCAAGGAAAGTCTGCATTTTTTAGATATTTTTATCAAGTAAGTAAATCTTAATATTTTTGATCTGCGGAAAATCTTTCCGCTTCGGCAGGTGCAGTGTATTGGAGTCGGGGATGGGGTGGACGGATGGCTTGACGCCATGGTGAAATGCCCTATGTTTTGCGGATATGTTCCTGTCATCCCGCCGTGTCACTGTTGCGATGGTTGCGCTGGCTTCCGTCCTGTCGACTGGCGAGGCGGATGCGCTGCC
>CAZSDE010000025.1:14735-16678 GCA_964605435.1 uncultured Akkermansia sp. | reverse complement strand
GAAGGGTTCTTCTGCGATGAGGAGGCGGTATTTTTCGTAGAGGTCCGGGTAGACGATGGCGTTGGTGGTACCGGTTTCGTCCTCGAGGCTGAGGAAGACGATGCCTTTGGCGGTGCCGGGGCGCTGGCGGCAGATGACGAGTCCGGCGGTGCGGACGCGGTGGTGGGGTGGGGTGTGGGGGAGATCGGCTGCGGTGGTGAAGCCTGTGAGATGGGGCCGCAGGAGCTTCATGGGATGGGGACCGAGCGTGAGGCCGGTGGCTCCGTAATCTGCGGCCAGCCGTTCCCCCGGCGACATCGGATTGAGGGGGGATGGCTGCTGCTGTTCTGCCCATGCGAAGAGGTCGTCGGGATCGCGTGGCACTTCCACGCTCCACTGGGCGCTGCGGCGGTGGGCTGTGAGCGCGGCGAGGGCACCTGCTGCTGCCAGCGAGCGGAGGCGCGGCCGGGGCAGGCCTGTGCGGAGCTGAAAATCCGCGAGGGAAGCGAAGGGCTGGGTGCGGCGGGCCTCCGTGATGCGGTCGCAGTCGCTGCGTGGCCAGCCCTTGAGGAGGCAGAAGCCGAGCCGCAGGGAATCGTCGTCATCGACGCGGCAGCGCCAGTCGCTTTGCTGAATGCAGACCGGCCGGATTTTCACTCCGTGGCGGCGGGCGTCCTGGACGAGGGTGGCCGGGGAGTAGAATCCCATGGGTTGGTTATTGAGGAGGCTGCAGAAGAATTCGGGGGTGCGGTGGACTTTGAGCCAGCAGCTGGCGTAGGCGAGGAGGGCGAAGCTGATGGCGTGGCTTTCCGGGAAGCCGTAGACGGCGAACGACTGAACGGCGTGGGTGATCTGTTCGATGATTTCCGGGCTGGTGTGATTGGCGGCCATGCCGTGGCGGAGTTTGGTGCAGACGGCGGCCATGCGTTCCGGGGAGCGGTGGAAGCTGAGGGCGCGGCGGAGTTCCTCGGCTTCTGCGGCTGAGAAGCTGGCCATGACCATGGCGATCTGGAGCAGTTGTTCCTGGAAGAGGGGGACGCCGAGGGTGCGGGCGAGGACAGGCTGGAGTCGGTCATCGAAGTAGGTGACGGGGGCGCGGCCCTGGCGGCGCTGGAGGTAGGGATGGAGCATATCGCCCTGGATGGGGCCTGGGCGGATGATGGCGACCTCGACGACGACGTCGTAGAAGGTGGCTGGTTTCATGCGTGGGAGGGTGGCCATCTGGGCTCGGCTTTCGATCTGGAAGACGCCGATGGTATCCGCCCGCCGCATCGACTGGGCGGTGGCGGTCGTGGCAGAGTTCGAGGGTATCCTGGAGGGCAGCCATCATGCCGAGGCCGAGGAGATCGACTTTGATGATGCCGAGGTCTGCGCAGTCGTCCTTGTCCCATTGGGCGATGACGCGGCCGGGCATGGCGGCGGGTTCGAGGGGGACGACGCTGCTGAGTTTTCCCTGGCAGATGATCATGCCGCCGCTGTGCTGGCCGAGGTGTCTGGGGAGGCCATGGATCTGGGGGTAGAGGGCGAGGGCGGCGGGGAGTCTGGGGTGATCTGCGGGGATGCCGGCTTTGAGGATCTGTTCTTTGAGTTCGAGGGTGTGGGGGAAGTCGCCGTGGCCCGAGAGGCGGCTGAAGCGGTCGAGGCCATCGGGAGGGAAATTGAGGGCGGCTCCGAGGGTGCGCATGGCGCTGCGGCCGCGGAAGGTGATGACATTGGCGGTCATGGCGGCTCCGTGGGGACCCCAGCGGCGGTAGACTTCCTGAATGACTTCCTCGCGGCGTTCGCCCGAGGGGAGGTCGAGGTCGATATCCGGCCATGAGGTGCGGCCTTCGCTGAGGAATCGTTCGAAGAGGAGCTGGCAGGCGATGGGGTCGCAGGCGGTGATGCCGAGGGCGTAGCAGACGACGCTGTTGGCGGCTGATCCGCGTCCCTGGACGAGGATGCCGCGGGAGGTGCAGAAATTG
>CAZSDE010000025.1:10954-14664 GCA_964605435.1 uncultured Akkermansia sp. | reverse complement strand
ACGATATCCCAGACGAGGAGGAAGTAGGCACTGAAGCCGAGTCTGGCGATGATGGAGAGTTCGTGTTCGATCTGGTGGTGGTGCCGGCGGCCCATGTGGCCGTAGCGGGATCTGGCACCGGCCATGGTGATTCTGCGGAGGAAGGAGTCGGGCGATTCGCCTTCCGGGACTGGGTAGGAAGGGAATTCGTAGCCTGGGTTTTCGAGGGAGAAGGAGAGGCGGTCGGCGAGTTCTGCGGAGCCGTGGAGGGCTTGTGGGAAGGCAGCGAAGAGTGATTGGAGGGCGTGGGGGGATTTGAGGCAGCGTTCGCTGTTGGCCGCGAGGAGTTGTCCGGCGGCGTCGAGGTGGGTGTGGTGTCTGGTGCAGGTGAGGACATCCATGAGGGGGCGGCGCTGGCGGGTGGCGTGGGTGACGCCATTGGAGGCCATGAGGGGGAGGCCGAGGGTGGCTGCGAGGTCGCTGAGGGTTTTGAGTTCGTGGGGTTCGTGGCGGTGGAGGTGGCGCTGCAGTTCGACGTAGACGCTGTGGGGTCCGAAGGCGTGGATGAGCTGGGTGGCGGCTTTGAGGGCCTGCTGTGGCTGTCCGGCGGCGAGAGCGCGGCGGACGGGGCCATCGGCATCACCGGTGAGGGCGACGAGGCCTTCCGAGAATTCCGGGAGGTCGTTCCAGCGGGTGGTGGCGGAGAGTCTGGGGCCGCGGAGTTTTGTCTGGGTGAGGAGGCGGCAGAGGTTGCGGTAGCCGGTGAGGGAAGCGGCGAGGACGGGGATGACCGAGCCATCTTCCATGGTGAGTTCGGCTCCTGTGATGGCGCGGAGGCCGGCGCTGCGGGCGGCTTTGAGGAAGCGCGGGGCTCCGGTGAGGTTGTCGCGGTCTGTGAGGGCGATGGTGGTGAGGCCGAGGCGGGCGGCTTCCGTGGCGATTTCTTCCGGGCTGGAGGCCCCCTGAAGGAAGCTGAAGGCGCTGCGGATGTGGAGTTCCGCGGTCATGGGCTGTGCTGGCGGGAGGCAGGGGATGCGGAGCAGGCGTCGAGGAACCATGCGGGGCCGGTGCGGCGGATGCGCCAGAGGCTGTGGTCGGGCATGGCGATGTCCCATTCTTCCGAGAGCCATGAAGTTTCCGGTTCCCACCAATGGCCAGAGGATCGCCATGGGCCGAGGCAGCTGGTGATGGGGCCGTGGAGTTTCGGGCAGCTGATGTGGGTGGGTTGGTGGTGGAGGAGGGCGACGGTGGCTGGGATGGGGGGGCGGAAGCGGCGGAGGGGGAGGCCGAGGGAGAAGGAGGGTGCGGTGGCTGGGGATGGTTTGAGGAGGTGGAAGGCTGGTGAGGTTAGGTTCCAGTGGTCCGGGCGGTGGGAATTGCCTTGTTCCGGGGTGCCGGCTTTGTGTGGGCCGCAGAGGGCGAGGAGCCGGGCCATGGTTTCGCTGAAGCGGTTCGGGTCGCGCAGGGAAGTTTCGAAGAGGCGGAACTGGGAGATTTCGCGCGGGGCTGGGTGGAGTTCGAGGGAGACGCTGCTGGCGGGGTTGGGGAGCTGCAGGGATTCGAGGTGGGTATGGAGGATGCGGGAGAGGAGGCCGGCACCCGTGGGGGGGGGGGGGATGGTGAAGGTGCGGCTGGCCGAAGGACCGTTTTCGGTCAGGATGGTGAGGGACATGCGTCCGGCGGCGAGCCATGCCGACTGGAGCCGTTCCGTGAGCGAGGCGAGGAAGCGGCGGAGGAGGAAGAGGATAGGTTCGAGTGATTCCGTGGGTGATTCGAAGTCGAAGGATTCGCGCCATGTGGTGATGGGAGGTGCTGGGTTGAGGGGTCGCTGGGATTGGCCTGAGGCGAGGAGCCAGAGGGTGGCGGCGTCCGGGCCGAGGCGGTCGGTGATTTCCGCGAAGGGGAGGCTGGTGAGCTGGCCGGCTGTGTGGATGCCCCATGAGTGGAGGACATGGAGGATCTGCGGGTGGGGCGAGAGTTGGCGCAGGGGGATATTCTGGAGGAAGGCGAGGGGTTCGCTGATGAGGAGGATGGGTTTGGCGTGGTGCGAGGCGAGCAGGGCGAGGTCTGGGTTGGGAGCGAGGCCGGCGCGGGCTGTGCAGCCAATCCGGCGGAGGTCGTCGACGGCCTTGCGGGCTGATTCCATCCAGAGGGGCTGGTGGCGTTTCGAGAGGTCTGCCGTGACGGTGCCATGGGCTGTGGATTCGGCTGTGGGGGAGAACTGGCAGGCAGTCTGGAGGAGGATGTGCTGGGTGGCTTCCTCCTGCTGCGGGGAGCGTGGGAGGAGGAGGAGGGAGGCGTCGCGGGCGAGAGCCTGGGTGGCGGGCATGCCCTCGCGGACGCCGCGGCGCTGTGCGGCGGCATTGGCTGCGGCGACTGGCTGGCGTGGCTGGGTGGGGTCGATGACTGCGGTGGGGCCGGCTGGCTGGGGGGATTGCCAGCGGAGGACAGCCTGGAGCGGGAAGGCGGGGAGGTGGAGGGTGAGGAACACGGGAGGGGATCAGGCCGGGTGGGCGTGGCGGAGCGGTCGGATGCGTTCCTGGGAAGCCGAGAGGGCGGGAACGAGTTCGTGGCGCGGGGTGGCGAGTGCCGTGAGCCGGTGGTCTGCGTGGAGGTGGAGGCGCAGTCTGGCTGAGGGAACCGAGGGGAAGCGGCTGAGCACGAGGAGGGCAGCGGGGGAGGATTCGAGGAGGCGCTGGAGCCGGTGCCATGAAGAAGTCGGCAGTTTCTGGAGGTCCTGCGGCAGGCAGAGCTGGAGATCGAGGATGACGAGCGGGAGGTTGGCATCGCGCAGGAGGAGATCGGCGGCGGCGAGTGCCTTGGCTGGGCTGGGTGGCTGGGCCCAGAGCAGTCTGGGCAGGAGGTCCGGCGGGTAGCTGCCGGGGTCGAAGGCGCAGGCGGGGTCGATGAGGGCGGCGAACGATTGGCGGGAAGCTGTTGTTTCGAGGAGGGCGTGGAGGAGGAGGGAGCCGCAGGAGAGCGGGCCCGAGCATTCGGTGAGCGAGTTGCCGGGGAGTCCACCGGTGAGGGCATCGATGCAGGGGAGGCCTGTGGGGAAGACCGCTGCCGGGGGTGGGGGTGGGGGTGCCGGGAATTTTGCGGCGATCAGCGAGCGCAGGGAGTCGATGGTTCCCATGGTGGCGGGGTGGTTGGAGCGGGCGGGGCTCAGGCCTGTCTGACGAGCCCGCGGAAGACGCCTGCGACCGTGACGGTTTCGGCGGGCACGACGATGTCGCGGTAGGCTGGGTGGGCTGCGCGGAGGCGGACGAGCGGGCCTTCCGGGAAGACGCGTTTGAGGGTGGCTTCGCGGTCATCGCCGACACAGACGGCGGCGATGGCACCGTGGGGGACAGGGATGCCAGGGCGGAGGAGGACGAGGTCGCCGTCGAGGATGCCGTCGCCTGTCATGGAATCGCCGCATACCTTGAGGAGGAAATCGCCGCTGCGGTGCGGGAGGAGTTCGGATGGGGAGAGGAATTCCGGGGATTCGGCTGGGATGCGTCCGAGGAGAGGGATGGCGCGGGAAGGGGGAGGGGAATTTCCCGGGGGGAGGCGGAGGCTGCGGGCCTTGCGTGGGTCGCGGAGGATGGCACCCTTCTGGACGAGGGCGTCGATGTGGAGGGCGGCGGCGCGCGGGCTGGCGAAGCCGAAGTGGGCGGCGATTTCGCGGACGCTGGGTGGGGATTTTCCGAGGGATTCGCGCTGCTGGAGGTAGTCGAGCAGCTGCTGCT
>CAZSDE010000025.1:10512-10944 GCA_964605435.1 uncultured Akkermansia sp. | reverse complement strand
GCTTCCGGTGTCATGTATACAAGTGTATACATGCGCGGGCGTCCGTCAAGTCCGGCAGCAGTCCGGGGGGCTGGGTGATCCGTGGAAAAGAAGTTGCCTCGGGAGGGACGGGCGGGAGATTGCGGGCATGAACCGATCCCGTTTTTCGCGCCGTTCCTTTCTTCGTGGGGCAGGAGTGACGATGGCTCTGCCGTGGATGGAATCGCTGACGGTGGCTTCGCGGGCGGCGGAGTCGGGTGCTGATGCGCCGGTGCGGCTGGCGGTATTGTTTGCGGGGAACGGGTTTCACGGGACCGAGTGGAAGGCGTCGGGTGAGGGGGATGCGATGGAGCTGGGGCGGGTGCTGGAGCCGCTGCGGGATTACCGGAAGCAGATGCTGTTTGTGCGTGGGTTGTACAATGCCGAGGCGCTCAAGGGGAACATTCACAGTTC
>CAZSDE010000025.1:9688-10502 GCA_964605435.1 uncultured Akkermansia sp. | reverse complement strand
GCATTATGGTCAGGCCACGCGGGTGCCGAGTCTGGTGCTGGGGTGTGAGAAGGCGAATCCTTCGGTGCACAAGAATTACTCGATGCTGTACAGTTCGCACATTTCGTGGACCTCGCCGACGGCGCCGGCTCCGCTGGAAGTGTATCCGGCGCTTGCCTTTGACCGCCTGTTCAAGGAGGGGGCGGGGCGTGGCGACCGCAGTGTGCTGGATGCTGTGCTGGAGGATGCGTCGAGTCTGCGGCGGGATCTTGGGCGGGGGGATCAGCACAAGCTGGATGAGTATCTCGATTCGGTCCGCGATGTGGAGCAGCGGCTGGAGAATGCTGGCAGGCGCGGGGAGCTGCAGGGATGGCGTCCGACCCTTGAGAAGCCGGGCATGGGACGTCCGGCCGATGGGATTCCGCAGGACATTGCCGAGCACATGCGGCTGATGTGCGACATCCTTGTGCTGGGGTTTCAGACCGACACCACGCGGGTGACGACGCTCAAGCTGAACAACGACCACAGTTCGCTGCGGTTTCCGAATCTCGGGGTCGACTACATGATTCACCATCTGCTGTCGCACAGCGACACGGAAGACTGGCTGAAGGTGAATCAGTTCTTTGTGAGACAGCTGGCGTACATTGCCGGGAAGCTGCAGGCGGTGCAGGAAGGCGAGCGGACCCTGCTGGATAATTCGATGCTGATGTTCTGTTCGTCGATGATGAACGGGGGGCATGATGCCACGCAGCTGCCGGTGGTGCTGCTGGGGGGCGGGGGTGGCAAGATCCGCGGTGGGCGGGTCCTTGATTACCGGGACAAGTCCGAGCGTCAG
>CAZSDE010000025.1:6398-9678 GCA_964605435.1 uncultured Akkermansia sp. | reverse complement strand
TGCCGGCGTTACCTTGCGATGAGGGAGAAGTGCGGGGTGCGCTTGGAGCGTTGCGGCGATGCGGATAAGGCGCTGGGGGAAGTGTGAGGGGGGCGGGTATTTCCGGGCACTCCGGGATAAGGTGGACAAGTGGCTGGTGCTGTGGTAATTGACGGACGTTGGCTGGACAACACTCCAGGCAACGCTGCCTACTACCTGCAATGAAAACCCGCACCATCCTCGGAGGACTTGCCCTGCTGTCGGCCACCTGTTTTCTGGTGCCTTCGTGCAGCTACCGGTACGATACTGTTTCGTTTGGTGCCTCGGGCACGATGAGTGTGGTGGGAACGCGCGTTCCGAAGATCGAGATCGATACCCGCATTTCTGTCGGTACTCTGATGGGTGGCTCCGTGAGGAGCAGGAAGCCCTACAGCATCCGTGCCTTCTACATGGACGATACCTTCACCTTCGCGTCCATGGAGTTCACGACGGTGCGGGTGACGTATGACGATGGCACGGTTGATCCGGGTTCTGCGGCGATCAAGCTTCCCATGCGCTTCGGGGGCACACTGCATGAGGCACACAACAGCATGGATGGCGGAGCCGTGGTGGTCACGAAGTCGCGCATGATCCGGGCGGAATTTCCCGGTGCCATTTCGCGTGACGAACCGTTCACATTGCTGATCAAGGGTCACTTCACGAAGGAGGATGGACGTATCGTCCCGTTTACGGTGAATGGAAAGTATGGTGTCTCGCGCGATAGCAGAACCGAGTCGTGGGTGGATTTTGTGAGTGGCTGCTGAGGCGGGTCTGGGGTCCTCGGGGCTGCCGGGGTCACTTATCCCCGCGGCATCACCCGGGGAAGCGCGGCGCATGTCATCCGTGAGTGCGTTGGGAAAGGGATTGCCTGCGGGGTGGTGGTTGGCCGAGGGGAGAAGGGAATTTCATGCGACTGACCCGATTTGCGCTTCGACATCCATGGACGGTGGTGGTGGTGGTGCTGGCCCTGCTGGCTGGGGCGTGGCTGGGGGTGCGGAAGATGGCGCGGGATGTGTTTCCGCCGCTGGGGATTCCGGTGATTTACGTGGCGCAGCCGTATGGCGGGATGGATGCGCAGCAGATGGAGGGCTTCCTGACGTATTACTACGAATATCATTTTCTGTACATCACGGGGATTGAGCATGTGGAATCGAAGACGATTCAGGGGGCGTCGGTGATGAAGCTGCAGTTTCATCCGGGGACGGACATGGCGAGTGCGATGGCCGAGACGATTGCCTATGTGAACCGGGCGCGGGCCTTCATGCCGCCGGGGACGCCGGGGCCGTTTGTGACTCGCTTTGATGCGGGCAGTGTGCCGGTGGGGAATCTGGTGTTTGCGACGGAGAATCCGGCGCGGACGGTGGGGCAGATGCAGGATGCGGCGCTCAACATGGTGCGTCCGCTGTTTGCGACCCTGCCCGGGGTGTCGGCTCCGCCGCCGTTCGGGGGGAGTGCGCGGACTGTGGTGGTGAATGTGAAGCCCGACCGGCTGCGGGCTGCGGGTCTGACGCCTGACGAGGTGGTGCGTGCGGTGAGCGAGGCCAACACGATCAGTCCGAGCGGCAATCTGGCTTTGCCGGGGAGTTTTCCGGTGGTGCCGGTGAATGCGGTGGTGCGTGGCATTCAGGAACTGGGCGGGGTGGTGCTGAAGTCGTCGTCTGACGGTGCGGTGTTTCTGCGGGATGTGGCTGAGGTGAGTGATGCCAGTGATCAGGTGACGAGTTATGCGCTCGTGAACGGGCGGCGGACGGTGTACATGCCGGTGACGAAGCGGAGTGATGCGTCGACGCTGGAGGTGGTGCGGCTGGTGCGGGAGAATCTGCCGAAGTTTCAGGCGGCCTGTCCGGAGGACATCCGGGTGACCCTGGAATTCGATCAGAGTCCGTGGGTGGTGCGGGCCATTGATGAGCTGGTGCGCGAGGGGGTGCTGGGGGCGGTGCTGACTGGGCTGATGGTGCTGGTGTTTCTGCGGGATGTGCGTGGGGCGGTGATTGTGGTGCTGAACATTCCGGTGGCGCTGGCGGCGGCCTGGCTGAGCCTTTGGTTGAGGGGGGCGACGGTGAATCTGATGACGCTGGGGGGGCTGGCGCTGGCGGTGGGGATTCTGGTGGATGAAGCGACGGTGACCATGGAGAGCATTCATGCGCACCGGGAGCGGAGCGGGGGCGGGGGACGGCTGGCGGCGGCGCGCAGTGTGCTGGCGGCGGCGGGGGAGACGGCCTTGCCGCGGCTGCTGGCGATGCTGTGCATTCTGGCGGTGTTTGTGCCGGCCTTTTTCATGGAGGGAGCGGCGCGGGCGCTCTTTGTGCCGGTGGCTCTTGCGGTGGGGTTCAGCATGGTGGCGTCGTGGCTGCTTGCGAGCACGCTGGTGCCGGTGCTGGCCGTGTGGTGGGCGCGGGGCGGCGGTGGGAAGGTAGGAAGCGGGGGGAGTTCCGGGGGCTGGCGCTGGTGGGCGGCGTTGTCGGCGGGTTTGCTGCGGCTGCGCTGGCTGGTGGTCCCGGCGGCCCTTCTGCTGGCCATGGCTGTGGTGGTCGGGGTGCTGCCGAAGCTGGGTCGGGATCTCTTTCCGCAGGTCGATGCCGGGCAATTGCAGCTGCGGCTGCGGGCTCCCGCAGGAACGCCCGTGGAGGACACGGAAAAGATTGCGCAGCGTGTGCTGGCCATGGTGGCCGAGCGGGCCGGCGGTGCCGACAAGGTGGCGGTCACCATGGGCCTGATCGGGGTTCATGCGCCGAATTATCCGGTGAATCTGATTCATCAGTGGAACAGCGGGCCCGGGGAAGCCGTGCTGCAGGTGCAGCTCCAGGAAGGATCGGGGGTGGCGGTGGCGTCGCTTCGCGAAGCCCTGCGGGCCGACCTTGCCGCGGAATTTCCGGCTGTTGGTTTCTCCTTTGAACCCGCCGACATGGTGAGCCGGGTGATGTCGTTCGGTTCGCCGACGCCGGTGGAAGTGGCGGTGAGCGGGAAGGATTATGCGGTGGCGCGGCGGCATGCCGAGCTGCTGCGGGACAAGCTTGCCGGGGTGCCTGGGCTGCGCGACGTGGGGATCGGGCAGATGCTGGATTATCCGAGTGTGGACGTGAAGATTGACCGGGAACGGGCTGGTCTGCTGGGGGTGCGCATGAGTGATGCCACGCGCAGTCTGGTAGCGGCGACGGCGAGCAGCCGGTTCACGGTGCCGAATTACTGGGCGGATGTGCGGACGGGGGTGAGTTATTCCGTGCAGGTGCAGGTGCCGCCAGGGCTGATGGGAAGTGTCGAG
>CAZSDE010000025.1:4025-6388 GCA_964605435.1 uncultured Akkermansia sp. | reverse complement strand
CGCTACAACATGGCGCGGACCGTGAGTGTGACCGCGAATCTCGAGGGCATTGATCTGGGCCGGGCGGTCGCTGCGGTTGAGCGTGTGCTTGGCGAGGCGGCTGCGCCGGCCGGGGTGTCGGTGGCCATGCGGGGTCAGGCTCCTGTGCTGGCGGGGGTGGAGGCTGGTCTGAGCCGCGGGCTGGCCGTGGCGGTGGCCGTGGTCTTTCTGCTGCTGCTGGCGAATTTCCAGAGTGTGCGGCTGGCCCTTGTGGCGGTGGCGGAGGTGCCTGTGGTGCTGGCGGGGGTGGTGCTGGCCTTGTGGCTGAGCGGGACAGCGCTGAGTCTGCAGAGCTTCATGGGCAGCATCATGGCGGTGGGGGTGGCGCTGGCGAATGCGATTCTTCTGGTGAGTGCGGCGGCGAAGGCGGCTGCGCAGGGTCTGGGGCGGCAGGAAGCGGCCGTGGAAGCAGCCCGTGGTCGGGTGCGGGCGATTCTGATGACGGCGGGGGCGATGATGGCCGGGGGGGTGCGGATGGCGGTGGGGGGTGGGCAGACAGGGCCGCTGGCGGTGGCTGCGGTGGGTGGGCTGGCTGCCGGGGCTCTGGCAACGCTGCTGGTGCTGCCGTCGGTTTATGCGATGCTGGCTCCCGGGCGGGCCGTAGCGCCTTCTCTGCTGCCCGAAGACATGGAAACCCCGTGAAAACCGAGACCCTCATGCGCAAGATTGTTCTGCTTGTTCTGGCTGTGCCGCTGGTGGCCAGTGGCGCCGTGGAGTTGCCAGGGGTGAAGCCTGCGAAGGGACCCGTGAGCCGCTGGGTGACCCTGCCCGGAACACTGGCACCGTGGCAGCAGGCCGTGGTGCGGTCGCGGATCGATGGCTATCTGGCGTCCGTGCGGGCCGACCGCGGGGACCGGGTCAAGGCCGGGCAGGTGCTTGCCGTGGTGGAAGCCCCGGAACTCGAGGCCGATCTGGCGAAGGGGAAGGCTGCGGTGGCTGCGGCCGGGGTCGAAGTGAGGAGGCTGCGGGCCGCGCGGGAGAAATCGCCTGCGCTGGTGCTGCCGCAGGCGCTTGATGATGCCGAGGCGAGGCTGGCGGCCGAGACTGCGGCCGTGCAGCGGATCGAGGCCCTGCTGCGCTTCACGGCGGTGGTGGCTCCCTTCGATGGCATCGTCACGGAACGCCGGGCCGACCCTGGCGAGCTGGTCAATGGCGGGGACAGTGCGCTCTTTGGGATCGTGGATCTGGCGACTGTGCGGGTGCGCGTGGCGGTGCCCGAGGCGGAAGTGCGGCATGTGTCGGTGGGTCGGCCCGTGGAGATCCGCTGCGATGCGCTGGGTGCGGGCGAACCGGTCATGAAGGGAATGGTGGCGCGCCTGGCGTATGCGCTGGATGTGGCCACGCGGACGATGGCGGCCGAGGTGGATCTTCCGAATGAAGCCATGCGGCTGCGGCCGGGATTCTATGTGAACGTGCGTCTGTCCGTGGAGGATCATCCCGAGGCCACCTGGGTGCCTGCCGGGGCGGTCGTCATGGAGAAGGCGAACGCCTTTGTGTTCCGCTGGATGGATGGTCAGGCGCACAAGACGGCAGTGCAGCTTGGTTTTCAGGACGGGGAACGGGTCGAGATTCCGTCGCTGCGGATGGAGGACACGGTTCTGCTGCCGGGACCGCTGCCGTTGGCGGACCGTCAGGCCGTCGTCCTGAAGCCCTGAACCAGCCGATTTGCCTGCGCATGAAGATTTCGCTGCTGCTGCTGGGGATGGTGATGGTGCTGCCGGGCGCGGGCCGGGGTGCTCCGGTGTTTGTGGATGCCGGGGTGGTCATGAAGCTCGCGGGGGCGCGTCATGCCGAAGTGGAACTGGCGCGGGCGCGTCATGCCGAAGCCGTGGCGGCGTCGCAGCAGGCATGGCAGAAATTCTGGCCATCGTTCAGTCTCAGTGTCGGCTACCGTGGGCATGAAGGGCGGGTTCAGGACATTGCCGGTGCGGTCTTTGATGCCCGCAAGCAGCAGTATACGGCAGGAGGCATGCTGCTGGCCGACTGGGCTCCGGGCGATCTTTATTTCGGGGCGCTGGCAGCACGGCAGCAGGCTGCCGCGGAAGGTCATCTTGTGGAAAAGGCGCGCCGCGACCTCCTGCTGCGCGCGGTGGAATCGTATTACCGTCTGCTCGAAGCGGAAGCGCTGGCCGCGGCGGCTGCCGATGACGTGACGGCCCTTGCAGATTATGAGAAGCAACTCGCCGGGCTGGTTGAGGCCGGTACGGTGCTGCGGGCCGACCTGCTGCGCGTGCGTTCCCAGCTCGCGCGGGGCCGTCTGGCGGTTGTGCAGGAAGAAGAAGCGGTCGCGCTGGCGGCAGCCGACCTTGCGGAAGCCCTGCGGA
>CAZSDE010000025.1:0-4015 GCA_964605435.1 uncultured Akkermansia sp. | reverse complement strand
ATGCGCGCGCGGTCCTGTTCGAGCGCCATGCGCCCGCCCTTGCCGAAGCCCTGCGGATTCCGGCGGCCACCGAACTGCGGGCCGCGAAGGCCGATCTCGTGCCGGTGCCGCTCGTCGCTGAAGCGGGGTCGCTCAGCAGACTCGTGGCCGAAGCCATGGGGCAGCGGCCGGAACTGAAGGCGCAGTCGGCCGCCGTGGCGGCGGCGGCGGCGGAAAGCGACCGGGCGCGGCGGGCTCCGTGGGTGCCGCGCGTGCAGGCCGGCTATAGTCTCGGTGGGCTGGGCGGAGGCTTTGCGGGTGACTGGGGACGGTTCGGGGACAGTCAGGATTTCTACCTCGGGCTCGGCTGGACCATCGGGCCCGGTGGCCTCTTTGATCGTAACCGGGTGGCAGGAGCCGGCGCGCGCGAAGAGGTGGCAAGGCTCGAACGGAGTCGGCTCGAAGCCGCCGTGGGCCGAGAAGTGGTCGCGGCCGCCATCCGTGTCCGCAGTGCCGCGCAGCAGGTCCGCATGAGCACGGAAGCCGTGGCCGCCGCAGAGGAAATGATGACATTGGCTCGCCAGCGGACCGCCAGCGGCGTCGGCGTCGTGCTCGAATACCTCCTCGCCCGCGAGGAATTCAGCCGGGCCCGCCGCGTGCAGATCCAGGCGATCACCGGATGCAATGCCGCTCAGCACGCGCTGCTGCGCGCCGTGGGTCGCTAGGGGAAGGGACGGAAGGGACGGAAGGGATGGAAGGGACGGAAGGGACGGAAGGGACGGAAGAATTGCGCCCGGCAGCCGATGCGGGAACCGTATTCCGCGGGCTGCCGGGCGCTGAAGATGCTGCGGTGGAAGTCCAGCCAGCGGTGGCTGGCGTGGAGGTCACCACTTCATGCTGGTGATGCGGCGGGCGACTTCCTCGGCATTTTCGCGGGAATTGAAGGCACTGATGCGGAAGAAGCCTTCGCCTGCTGCGCCGAATCCGGCTCCTGGGGTGACGACGACATTGGCTTCGTGGAGCATGCGGTCGAACAATTCCCAGCTCTTGAGACCGGCGGGGCAGGCGACCCAGATGTACGGGGCGTTGATGCCGCCGTAGACCGACATGCCGGCTGCTGCGGCGGCTTCGCGCAGGATTTTTGCATTGCCGAGGTAGTGGGTGATGAGGTCGTTGACCTGCTGCTTGCCATCCGGGCTGAAGAGGGCTTCGGCGGCGCGCTGCACCGGGTAGGAAACGCCATTGAACTTCGTGGTGTGGCGGCGGTTCCAGAGGGCGTGGAGTCCGTGGCGCTTGCCATCGGGAGTCGAGGCCATCAGGCTCTTGGGAACCACCGTGTAGGCGCAGCGGACGCCAGTGAAGCCGCCGTGCTTCGAGAAGCTGCGGAATTCGATGGCGCAGTCCTGGGCTCCCTCGATTTCATAGATGGAATGCGGGACGCCAGCCTCCGTGATGTAGGCCTCGTAGGCTGCATCGAACAGAATGATGGTTTCGTTGGCCCGGGCGTACGCCACCCAGTCCTCGAGCTGGTGGAAGGTGGCGGTGGCTCCCGTGGGATTGTTAGGGTAGCAGAGGTAGACCAGATCGACACGGCCCCGCGGAATGTCCGGGACAAAGCCATTCTCCGGATTGCAGGAAAGATAGGTGAGCCCTGCGTAGGCCCCTGCTTCATTGGCTTCCCCCGTATTCCCACACATCACATTGGTATCGACGTAGACCGGATAGACCGGGTCGGTGATGGCAATGCGGTTGGTGGAGCCGAAGATGTCGAGGATGTTCCCGGTGTCGCACTTCGATCCATCGGAAATGAAGATTTCATCCGGAGCAATGCGGCAGCCGAGCGGGGCATAGGCATTGGCCACGATCGCTTCCCGCAGAAAGGCATATCCCTGTTCCGGACCGTAGCCCCGGAAGGTGTCGCGGCTGCCGAGTTCATCGACCGCTGCCTTCATGGCCGTGCGGGCCGCTTCGGGAAGGGGCTCCGTGACGTCCCCGATGCCGCATCGGATGAGGCGGCGCGCTGCTTCCGGATGATCCGAAGTGAAATGGGCGACGCGGCGGGCGATTTCCGGAAAAAGGTAACCGGCTTTCAGTTTCAGGTAGTTTGCGTTGAGGTGAGCCATGATGGTGGGTTTGGGGATAGTGAAATCGGATGGTCCGTGCAAGGACGAACGAGATGGAAGCGGCGGTCCGGCGGGAAAATCCTGTCCGGCTGCGTTTCCAGTTGCCGGAAGGTCAGGTGTTCGCGAGGGATCGCCCCATGTTTGCGGCGATGAAAATCCTGAGCGGGACGGCCCACCCGAGTCTGGCGGACAGCATCTGCGAGTATCTGGCGGTGCGCCGCACGGATGCCACCGTGACTGCCTTTCCGGACGGTGAGACCTTTGTGAAGATCAATGAGAACGTCCGCGGCAGCGACGTCTTCATTGTGCAGCCCACCTGTCCGCCGACCAATCATAACATCATGGAACTGCTCATCATGGTGGATGCGGCGCGCCGGGCGAGCGCTGAACGGATTACGGCAGTCATTCCTTTCTTTGGCTACGCCCGGCAGGACCGGAAGGATCAGCCGCGCGTCCCCATCACCGCAAAACTCGTGGCGAATCTCATGACAGCTGCCGGGGTCAACCGCGTGCTCACTGTCGACCTGCATGCCCCGCAGATTCAGGGATTCTTCGACATTCCCGTGGACCATCTCTACGCCCAGCCGGTCCTCACCCGGTATCTCAAGCAGCGTGGACTGACCGGCGACGGACTCGTGGTGGTTTCGCCCGACGTCGGCGGCATCAAGATGTCTCATGCATTTTCCAAGAAACTGGGCGCGGATTTCGCCATCGTGGCCAAGCACCGTTCCAGTGCGACCGAGGTGCAGGCGCTCAATGTGATCGGGGAAGTGGAGGGACGCGATGTCCTGCTGGTGGATGACATGACAGAGACGGCCGGAACGCTCACGGCGGCGGCGCGCCTCCTCAAGGAACGCGGGGCCAAGCGCATTCTGGCCGGGGTGACGCATGCTGTCCTCGGGGAGATGGCCTTCGACCGGCTTGCCGCCAGCCCCATCGAGGAACTGATCTGCACGAATTCGACGCCGCACGCCCGGGGGCCGAAGGTGTCGGCGCAGGATATTTCGCCGATTCTGGGGGAAGCCATCCGGCGGATTCACCAGGGGGAGAGTGTGACCTCGCTGTTTGACAACCCGTAGGTCCGGGGTAGTTTCGCGCCCCTTTTCCCGGGAATCTGCCGGGGCAAGGCACATCCTCTGCCATCCGGCCCTGCGGGCGCAGCAATCTGGCTGCGGCGTGGCCCGGATCCCACAGGGGCAATTCCGCACCATAACCTAATTCATGTCCAAAGCACAGTCTCTCACGGCCCACACGCGCAAGCGCAGTGGCAGCGGCGCCCTCAATTCCCTCCGCCGGGAAGGCCTCATCCCTGCAGTGGTCTACGGCAAATCGCAGCCGTCGCTCAATGTCCGCCTCAATTCGAAGCAGGTCGAAACCGTTCTGCATCATTCCGTTTCCGAGCAGATTCTCGTGAATCTGACGATCGAGGACACCGGCGAAACCAAGCTCGCCCTCATCCAGGATGTGCAGCACAATCCGCTCACGGGTGCCATCATCCATCTCGATTTCCACGCCATCAGCGAAAACGAGCGCATTCACGCGAACGTTCCGCTGGAACTGGTGGGCGATGCGGCCGGGGTGAAGGCCGGCGGTCTGCTTGAGCACCTCGTGCACAAACTCGAAGTGCAGTGTCTCCCCAAGGATCTTCCGGAAATCATCCGCGTGGATGTGACCGGCATCGAAGTGGGCAAGGCCCTCCACCTGCGCGAGATTCCGCTGCCGGAAGGAGTGCGGGCTTCCGCCGATGGCGAACTCATCGTGGCCCTCGTTTCCGAACCTCGCGTGGCCGAGCCGACCCCGGCGGAAGCCGCTCCGGCCAAGGACGCCAAGGGTGCCAAGGGCGGCAAAGCCAAGAAGTAAGCCAGGCAGCCCCCTGAGCCCCCAATTCATCCCTGAACAGAACAGCCGCCCTT
>CAZSDE010000024.1:13846-16715 GCA_964605435.1 uncultured Akkermansia sp. | reverse complement strand
CGGCCGGGAGGGTGTTCTCGGGCCACAACGGCGGCAACACGCGCGGCTTCCACTACCTGCAGGGGGCGTACCTGCAGAAGGGCTTCGACAAGCACGGGCCGTTGTCGAACCCCCATGCCTACGGGTATTTCCCGGCGATGGCGCACCCGGACGTGGACCGGTGCACGCACACGTTCGTGATCGACGACTCGGGCGGGCTGGGCGCGGGATTCGCGGGGCGGTTGTTTGGGGTGGAGCCCTTGCAGGGGCGCATCGTGATGTCCGAGGTGACGCGCGAGGGCTCGACGTTTCGCACGCGCGACGTGGGGCATGCGGTGCGGTCGATGAAGGAGACCTTTCAGCAGGCGCTCAAGGATCATCAGACGATGTGTGCGCTGCTGGAGAGCCGCTACATCACTGGGGAGCGGGTGATTTTCGATGAATTCGAGGACAACTTCCGGCGGCAGTGCATTCTTGGGCGGGAGAAGGATTTTCTGGAGGCGCGGGTGCGGGATCTGGCGGAGCGGCATGCGCGCAGTTCGCGGACGGTGCATCTGCAGGAACCGAATGTGAAGACCGGCTGCGGGGGTCTGCGGGATTATCACAACATGCTCTGGGTGAGCAGTGTGAAGCTGGGGATCCGGAATCTGGAGGATCTCTGCCGGAGGCGTATTCTATCGGAGAGTGCGGGTCAGGAGATCCGGAGGGCGCATGATTTTCTGCTGCGGGTGCGCAATGACATGCATTACAGCGAGAAGCGGGCGACGGATTTGCTGACGCTGAGGCTGCAGGGGACGGTGGCGACCAATCTGGGGTATGGGGGGCGGCGCATTGTGCAGCGCTGCGAGGCATTCATGCGGGATTACTATCATCATGCCCGCAATCTCTATCAGCATAACCTTTCGCTGATGGAGCGGTTTGAGTTGGAGCGGGAAGAGCGGAAGCCGGGGATCTTCAGTTTTCTGGCGGTGCGCGACAGCGGTCGGCGGGAGACCTTTGATGGGTTCCGGAGCCGGGATGGGTTCATCTTTCCGGTATCGGATGAGATTTTCCGTGAGGACAGCGGTCGGCTCATGCGGTTGTTTCAGCATGCGCAGCAGCGTCGGCTCAAGCTGAGTCCGCAGGTGCGGCTGCTGGTGAAGGAGAACTATGGTCTCATCAACCGGACGTTCCGGTACCGGAAGACGAACCGGGAGACGTGGGAGGCGATGCTGAGCCGGAAGGGAGAGGTGGGGTCGGCCCTGCGGCAGATGCACCGGGTGGCCTTTCTGGGGCGGTATCTTCCGGAGTTCATGCCGCTGACGGATCTGGTGCAGCACGAGTTCTTTCACCGGTACACGGCGGACGAGCACACGCTGAAGTGTCTGGAGAAGCTGGATGAGCTGAGCGACACGCAGGATCCGAAGCTGGGATTCCATCAGAAGCTGTTTCATGATTTCGAGGATCCGTATGTGCTGTATCTGGCGCTGCTGCTGCATGATACGGGGCGGGCCGAGGGAGTGAAGAAGCATGCGTATGCGAGCACCGAGTTGAGCGATCAGGTTTCGCGGCGGCTGCAGCTTTCGGCGGAGCGCCGGCAGCTGCTGTTGTTTCTGGTGGATAACCATCTGCTCTTCTGGCACACCGCGACCACGAGGAATCTGGATGATCCCGAGGTGATTGCCGGGTTTGCGAAAGTGGTGCGGCGTCGCGAGTGGCTGGATGCGCTTTTTCTGCATACCTATGCGGACAGCCGGGCGACCAACGAGTCGGGCTGGACTGACTGGAAGGAGAGTCTGGTGCGGCATCTGTACGCGGCGACGGCGGCGTGGCTGGAGGACCGGGAGGCATTTCAGTCGGCGATGCATCTGCCGATGGAAGAGCTGCGGGGGTCGGTGGCGGCGGCGCTGGGTGACTGTGACGAGGCGGAGCTGGAGGCGCATTTCGGGGGGATGCCCGAGCGGTATTTCAACTTCCGGGAGCCGTCCGACATGGTGCAGCACATCCGGACGTGCCGGCAGTTCTTCCGTCAGCTGCGGAAGGAGGATGCGGCGAGTGCGCTGCGGCCGGTGCTGCGGTGGGAGGCGCGGCCGGAGCGGGGCTGCAGCGAGATCACCCTTGTGACGTGGGACCGGCATCTGCTGCTGGCGAAGGCGGCGGGGGCCTTTGCGGCGGCGGGTCTGAATATTCTGAGTGCCGATCTGTTTGTGCGTGGGGATGGGGTGGTGATTGATCTGTTCCGGGTGTGCACGACGGGATTTGCGCCGGTGACGGACGAGCGGGTGATTGGGCGGGTCAGCGAGATGCTGGCGGCGGCGTGCATGGGGCAGACGGTGGATTTTGATGCGTTCATCCGGAGCCGGAACCGGGAGGAACCCGAGCCGCTGCCGGGGTGGCGCGAGGAATTTCCGTCGCGGGTGTGGGTGAGCAATTCTGTGCAGCGGGATGCGACCACGGTGGACATTCAGGCGGTCGACCGGATTGGGCTGCTGTACACGGTATTCAGCACGATTGGGTCGCTTGGGCTGGAGATCACGCATGCGAGGATCAACACGGAAAAGGGAGCGGCCATTGATTCGTTCCGGGTGACGGACAGCGGGGGGCGGAAGCTGACATCGCTGGCTGAGGTGAACCGGCTGCGCGAGGCACTGGAGCGGGCCATTGGGGTGCCGGGAGCGGAGTGAGGCCACGGGGCTGGACGGGTGTGGTAGGGTGGGGGCATGAGAAAACGGAATCTGCTGTTGTTGTTGATGGGGAGTCTGATGCCGGGAACCGGTGCGGGTGACGGGGGAAAGCCGGGGATGCCGGTGGTGGCGACTTTTTCCATGGTGGCGCGGGATCCGGCGACTGGGGAACTGGGGGTGGCCGTGCAGAGCCGGGTTCTGGGGGTGGGATCGATTGTGCCGTGGGC
>CAZSDE010000024.1:11005-13836 GCA_964605435.1 uncultured Akkermansia sp. | reverse complement strand
GGTGGCGACGCAGTCGTATGCGAATACGGCTGATGGGCCGGAGGGATTGCGGAAGCTGGGGGAAGGGAAGAGTGCGGAGGGAGTGGTGGCGGCTCTGACGGGTGCGGATCCGGAGAAGGCGGTGCGGCAGCTGGCTGTGCTGGGGGTGGGGGGGAAGCCAGCGGTTTTCACGGGCAGTGGATGCCTTGCGTGGGCTGGGGCGAAGGTGGGCGAGCACTATGCGGTGCAGGGCAATATCCTTGCCGGAGAGGCGGTCATCGAGGGGATGGCGAAGGCCTTTGAGCAGGGGTCGGGGACGCTGGCCGAGAGGATGCTGGCGGCGCTCGAGGCCGGGCAGCAGGCGGGGGGCGACCGCCGCGGCATGCAGTCGGCTGCCTTGCTGGTGGTGCGGGAAGGCTGGGGGTATGGCGGGCAGAACGACCGGTACATGGATCTTCGGGTGGAAGACCATGGTGAGCCGATCGCCGAGCTGCGGCGGCTGCATGATCTCCACCGGAAGACCTTTCCGCGACCGGAGGCGGCGGGGAAGTGATCTCGCTGCGGGAGGCTGGGATTACCAGAGACCGCTGCCGTGGTAGCGGTGGTTATGGATCCATTTCCGGTAGATGCTTTCGAGCCGGAAGTGGGTCTGGTAGCCGCGGAGGAGGCCGAACCAGCCATCGTTGCAGACGAAGAGGTCGGCCCAGCCGCCGCCCCCGCGGAATTCCGAGACGGAGAACTGGTCTGCGGGTCCGAGGTTCCATCCATTGATCCAGTCCGACTGGAACGAGCCGGTGGCGCTGAAGCCACTGGTGCTGGATGGGTTAGAACGGAGGATACCGAGGCGCTGGGTGGACCAGTTATCCTTGTTGTAGACGACGAGGTCGTCGTCGGCATCGCCGTCGGTATTGCCTGGGAAGAACTGGTCACGGCGCTGGAGGGGCCAGCCCGGCAGTGGGTTCTTGTCGTTATCGTAGCGGCGGCGGCCTGAGATTTTTCCGCCGCTGGCGTTGAGGTAGCCCAGGTAGACCGGGCCCCAGTCGAGACCATTGAAGATGGCGAGGTCGGTTTCGCCGTCGCCATTGGAATCGAGGGCGAAGAGCTGGTCATTGCGGCGCATCTGCCAGAAGCCCGGGATGGTGCCGTAGTGGCGGTCGCTCAGGCTGAGCTGAGTGCCGGTGGAGAGGAACGTCATGAAATGGACCTGGGCCCATGACTGGGTTTCGAGGGTGGCGAGGTCGCGGCGGCCGTCCTTGTTGAAGTCGCCCTGGATGAAGCGTTCCTGTCTTCCCATTTCCCAGCCAGGGAGGAACTTGTCGTAGCGGCGGGACATCTGGAGGGATGAACCGGTGCTGCGGAGCATGCCGAAGTAGGGAATGGACCAGTTGGCTCCGTTGTAGACGCAGAGGTCGTCCTTGCCATCACCGGAGAAGTCCGTGCTGAAGAACTGGTCGCCGGCGCGCATTTCCCATCCGGGAAGAGTGACGGCGTAGCGGGCGACTGGTTCGAAGCGGGAGCCGAGCGACCGGAGGAGACCGACGTAGGGGTAGCTCCAGCCGGTGAGATTGATGATGAAGAGGTCATCGCGGCCGTCGCCATCGAAGTCGCCAGCCACGAGGCGGTCGGTCGGCCGGATCTGCCATGAACGGGTGGCGGCGGCATTTTCGAGCATGTCGGTGTGGAACCAGGTGGGCTGGAGGACACCGTTGACGGCGCGGGGTGTGGCTCCGCTGACGGGGTCGGCGGGGCCGGGATCGCGGTCGCCGGCGGTGTAGAGGGCGAGCTGGCGGCCGTCGTGGAGGACGACATCGGTACGGCCGTCGCCATTGAAGTCGCCTGTGCAGCGGCGGCGCATGTCGGCATTCTGGTAGGGGCGGAACTGTTCGCGGACGTTGGTGAAGCCGACTGGGTTGTGGGGTGGCCCATTGTTGTTCATGCGGCCGCGGAAGCTGGGGCGGAAGATGCAGGAAGTCCACTGTCCCGAGCCGATGGTGGCTCCGGGGAAGAGACCGACATCCTGGGATTGGTCGGCGACGTGGGCGGCGCTGGTGGGGATGGGTCGCCACGAGGGAATCCATTCATTCCATTTGATGGAGGCGCGGGTGGTGACGGCGGTGAGGTTGGGGCTGCCGGGCTCGCCTCCGCCGTAGCATCCGCAGGTGCTGCCGCACGTGTATTCGTCACCGAGGGTGCCGGGGCGGTGGCCGAATTCGTGGGCGACGACCGTCCAGTCGGCTCCGAGGGTGACGGTGAAGCGGTTGCCACCGGCGCAGCCACCGAAGCCGGTGGAATTGAGGACGAGAACGATGAAATCGGCCTGGGGGCAGACGGCATTGATGGCGGCGTCGATGAGAGCCTGGCTGTTGGGCCCTGGTTCCATCCAGCAGCGGTTCCAGTTGCCGCTGAAGCGGTATTCGAGGGCCGTGCTGCGGGCGGTGACGACTGTGCCGGACGCATTGACCGTGGTCATGCCGCTTTGTTCCGAGTAGGTATTGACGCGGAAGACATTCATTCCGTTGAGGACGGCAGGATGGATGTCGCGGGTGCGCAGGGTGTCCATGACAGTCGAGGCCGCATAATTATTGAAGGCGGTCTGGTCTGTGGTGGTGTCGCGGAAGCCATCGCCGATGATGGCGACGTTGAATTTTTCGGCGTCGGTGCCGCTGCGGTGGAGGGTCGTGACGGTGGGCGCTCTGGTGGCGGCTTTGGGGGCGGCGCGGTCTCCGGACGAGCGGAGGAGGTCGAGCAGTGCGGGACCTGCGATGCCTGCGGATTCCGGGAAGAGATTGGGATTCCGGAGGATGGTGAGGGGAGTGAGGACCGAGCCCTGCTGCTGCGGTATGCCGAGTACG
>CAZSDE010000024.1:9389-10989 GCA_964605435.1 uncultured Akkermansia sp. | reverse complement strand
CCTGCTTCTGTGGCACGCCGGTCACCGAGTGAAGGGAAACCGATAGTTCCGAGAGGTCCGCTGCGAATTCCTTGCCGGGGACCGGGATGGTGACGGTGAAGGAAGCTTCCGGAAGGATGCCGAAGCCATGGGATCCGCCCTGGGGTGGGGAGTACGCCCGTTCGTGGCGTGGGTCAGTGAACGGGAACAGGTGAAGGATATCGCCCTTGGCGTTGCGGACCACGAGGACGAAGGATCCTTCCGGAGGAAGGGTGAACGGGTTGGTGAGCGTGCCGAGTCCGGTGGGGCGTTCCGTGGCGCGGGTGAACTTGATGCTATCCTTGGTGAACAGCAGGCTGAGGCGGAGGTGGGATCCGGCGGTGCCGGGGGTTTCGTCCGTCTGGGGGTCCTTGCTGTCCGAGGATTCGTCCGGTTTATAGACCATGTCGAACGAGCCCGGGGGAGGCAGGGTGTCGGCACGGCTGGGCAATTCCTTGATGCCGTCGCCTTGCCAGCCGCTGTCGATGACGCCCGAGCCACCGTCGCCGGGAACGTCCTGCGGCGTTCCGGTGGAGGTATCCGGCTTGAAATTGGCGGCGGTGCGTGGGTCGTCTTCCTTCGGGCCGGCATTCCAGAGCGGCAGGCCCATGGCGGTGCCGAGCGAGGCTAAATCGGTTCCGCGGAACGTGCCTTTCGGGATGAATGGAGACGGAAACTCCGGGAGCGTATCCGGGGTGGCGGGGTCGTAGGGCGTGACAAGGAGGGCAGGCGAGCCGGTGGCGAGCGCGAGGGCCGCCTCGAGTTCCGGGAACGTGGCTCCTTCCTCGCGGACTTCGACCGTGAGGTCGCCGTCCTTTTCGGTGGCGGTGATGCGTGGCGGGGCGACTTCGACGCGGTAGAACCGGCGGGGGGACAAGCCATCCGGGTAGGGAATGGCGAAGGGGGTGGTAGTGCGGAGCGCGACGACCCCTGGGGCGGCCGGCGTCCAGCGGCCCACGAGGTTATCGCTTTCCATGAGGGTGAGCCGCGAGAGCACCGGGGCGGTGGCCTGCAGAGTGACGATGGCAGGATCGCCGGGAGCGGGAAGAATCAGGCTGGGTGCCGACAGTTCCGGTTTCTGAGCGTTCAGGGAAGACACCGCCGTGGCGGTGGCGAAGAGCGCGGCGAGGCGCAGGACTGCAGTGTGCGTGCAGCGGGACCCGGAACCCGGGCGGGAGCAGCCTTGGATTTTCATGGCAATTTCACTTGTAATCGGGAAAGCCGTACTTTGTCACTGACTTTCGGTAGGATTCCCATAAATCACGGGATCGGCCTGCGGTACTGCCGATCATGCGGTAAAAAAACCACGAATGCGTTTGCGGGTGGAGGGTGGTGCGTACACGGTGGGAGCGTTCCGAAGTACAACCTGTTACCAACCAACCGACCAAAGCCATGCCTGCTAAATCTGCTGCCCCTGCAACCACTGGAGAAGACCGTCTTGCGACGGCCCGGGCCAAGAATCTGGAGAGTGCGCTCCAGCAGATTCAGAAGGATTTCGGGGAGGGATCGATCATGCGGCTGGGGGACAACCGGAAGATGGACATTGAGGTGATTCCGACGGGGAATCTGCTGATTGACCGGG
>CAZSDE010000024.1:4384-9379 GCA_964605435.1 uncultured Akkermansia sp. | reverse complement strand
GGGTGTGGTGGATTTCCGCGTGGTCGTATTGTGGAAGTATTCGGGCCTGAATCTTCGGGGAAGACGACGCTGACGCTGACGGTCATTGCGCAGGCGCAGAAGCGTGGCGGGCTGGCGGCCTTCATTGATGTGGAGCACGCGCTGGATCCGGAGTATGCGCGCAAGCTTGGGGTGAAGCTAGATGATCTGCTGGTCTCGCAGCCGAACAGCGGGGAAGAAGCGCTGCGGATCTGCGAGACGCTGATCCGTTCGAATGCGCTGGATGTGATTGTGGTGGATTCGGTGGCGGCGCTGGTGACGAAGGCTGAACTGGAGGGAGAGATCGGGGACAGCACGGTGGGGGCGCAGGCGCGGCTCATGAGTGCGGCCATGCGGAAGCTGACGAGCCTGATTTCGCGGGCGCGGACGCTTTGTATCTTCACGAATCAGATCCGTGAGAAGATCGGCGTGATGTTCGGGAATCCGGAAACGACGCCGGGCGGGCGGGCGCTTAAGTTCTTTTCGAGTGTGCGGGTGGATGTGCGGCGCATTGGTCAGATCAAAGGGAGCGAGGGGAATGTGACGGGCAGCCGGACGAAGGTGAAGATTGTGAAGAACAAGGTGGCTCCGCCGTTTGGGGAAGCGGAGTTCGATATCATGTACGACGAGGGGATTTCGTCGACCGGGAGTCTCCTGGATCTGGCGCTGGAGCAGGAGATTCTGCAGAAGCGCGGGTCGTGGATCAGCTACAAGGGGAGCCAGGTGGCGCAGGGTCGTGATGCGGTGAAGGAGTTTCTTAACTCGGATCCGGCCTTGTTTGGGGAGAGGGAGTCGGCGGTGTAGGATAAGCGGGGCATCAAGGCTGGCGGGGTGGGGGCGGCGGCGCTTCCGGTGGAACCGATCCGGGACGAGGAATGAATGAGCGCCCGGTGTGCCGGGCATGAAATCTGAAAACAGGCCGGGCCGGAAGCGTGATGGCTTCCGGCCCGGGCAGTGATTGGGGCAGACGTGGCGGCGGGGTGCCGGACGATTATTTTTTCCGGATGAATTCTGCTTCCATGACTTGCTCGCCGATTTGGCCGGAGGAATCCAGTTTGTAGACGACGACCTTCATGGTATCGGCGTCGACGCGGATGTGTTCGACGGCGGTGCCGCGTTCTTCGCCTTCGGCGTTGCGCATGGTGGCTTTGAGGGTGGGGTTGCCGTTGTGTTCGGCCCATTTGCCGGAGGTGACTCCGCCTTTGCTGTCGACGGCCATGTAGTTGGCTTCCTGCGAGCCGGGTTTGAGGGCGATCATGCCTTCCGACTGGCGTTCCCCGGCGGAGAAGGTGACGGCGATGGCGTGTTTGCTGACGCGCCAGTCGTAGCTGAGCGAGGCTTCGCCGCCGGCGGTTTCCCATTTGCCGATCATCCAGCCGAGGTCGTTTTGTTCGATGAGGTCGGCGAGGGGGGAAGCCGAGAGAGAAGAGCCGAGAGCAAGGGCGGCGAAGAGAGAGAGGAGGATGGATTTCATGGGATGGGGGTTAGGGTAGTCAGATGAGGGAAAACTGGGCAGGGAGGCGGGAATCTGTCAAGACAAGTCGCGGGAGATGCTGGTTGAGGATGGCGGCCGAGGATTCACGGTGCCGTGATGAAGGAAGAACCGAAACGAGCGGCACGGCGCGGATGGGGGGCGCTGCTGGAACTGGCGCGGATTTCCAATCTGCCGACGGTGTGGGGGAACGTGCTGGCGGCGTGGCTGCTCAGTGGCGGGCCGCCATCGGTTCTGCTCGTGGTGGTCCTCGCGGGGGCGAGTCTGGTGTATGCGGGAGGATGCACCCTGAATGACGCCTTCGATGCGGCGTGGGACCGTCGGCACCGGGCCGACCGGGTGATTCCGTCGGGTCGGCTCAGTGCGGGGCAGGTCTGGCTGGCGGGCTGGCTGGAATTGCTGGGCGGGGTGGTGCTGCTGATGATGGCGGGAGGTGGCTGGGCCTGGCTGGCGGTTGGGTTGGGAGTGGCCGTGGTGGTCTATGATGTGTGGCACAAGCAGTCGCCCCTGAGTGTTGTGGTGATGGGGTCGTGTCGGTGGCTGCTGTATCTGAGTGCGGGGGCGGCGGCGCTGGGTGGCGCTGCATATCCGGCGGCGGCACATGTCTGGGGCGGTTTGGTATGGGTATATGTGATGGTTCTGAGTCTGGTGGCGCGCGGGGAAGCGGTGGCGGGCGACCGGGTGCCGGCGACCCGTCATCTGCTCTGGCTGGTGCCGGTCATGCTGACGGTGGTTGGCGGGTTGAGAGGGCACTGGGCGGCTGGCCTTGCGGGGGCTGGCTGTGCGCTGCTGGGGGCGTTGCTGCTGCGGCCGCGGGTGGGTGCAGACGGGCGGCGGCCGGGTGTGGGTGACTGGGTGAACCGGCTGCTGGCGTTTCTGCCGGTGCTGGATGCGGCCATGCTGGTGGCGGCCGGGGGTGGTCGCTGGCTGGCATGGCTGCCGTTGTTTGCGGGGCTGTCGCTGCTGGCGCTGCGGATGCAGCGGCGGTTTGCGGCGACCTGAGAACCTGCTCCTGTTGTGTTGTGTGCGAAGACGGTCCTTCAGGCGGGGGAAGTGCCGCGAACCATCCTGCCGGGCAAAAGCACTCGACAAGCGGCGGGCGTCGTGTCACAGAGCGGGCTTTCCGAACTGAACTCCATTCCCCTGAGAATTCATGCAAGCCCACGAAATGTTTTCCCGCATGTCGCCTGCCCTTGGGCAGACCATCACTGGCTGGCTGCGGGACACTGAACGGAACGTGTACCGCAGTGCGATTGGATCGCTGGCGGCGCAGAAGAAGCTGCGTCCGGTATTTGTGACCAAGAAGCCTGCCGTCGAGCAGTGCACGTGGCTGGTGGAGCAGCTGAAGCTGCGTGGCAATGAGGCGGTGGGCGAGAATCTTCTGCAGATCTGGCTGATGAAGGGCCGGAGCGGCATGCTGGCGGAATTTCTCAATGCCCTCGGGGTGCCGCACGATGGCAACGGCGGGGTTGATGGCGATCTGCCGCCGGTGCTTGATGCGGCGAAGGTGAAGGCGGGAGCCGAGGCGATCCTTGCGAAGTTTCCGGCGGAGGAATGTGCCGTCTACCTTCATCTTTTCCAGCTGCAGCAGCCTGGCGGATGGCAGGCGATCAACGATGTGATTGCTGCGGATCCCCGGCTGCAGCTGGGTGCGTGAGAGCGGAATTTCCGCGCGTTTAATTTCCGTTGCATTCCCCCACTGCACGCCTACGCAATTCGCGAATTCAATCCGGCCCCCATCCATATCATGTCTGAAAAATCCATCGAAGATAAAGTGCGCGATATCATCGTCGACCAGCTTGGCGTGAACGCAGATCAGGTTGTCAAGGAAGCCCGATTCATCGAGGATCTCGGGGCTGACTCGCTCGATACCGTCGAGCTCGTCATGGCCTTCGAGGAAGAGTTCAGCATTGAAGTCCCCGATGAGGAAGCTGAGAAGCTTCAGACGGTGGGCGACGTGGTGACTTATGTCGAGGAACACAGCCAGGCCTGAGCAGGTACCGCAGAATCAAGTGAGCGCAGCCGTCCACGTGATGGCTGCGCTTTTTTCATCGTGGGGGGCGGTGTGGGCCGCGGGGGTGCGGTGATCGAGGTGAGCCGAGAGGAATTTGCGGGGTTGGTGGAGGCGGCGGTGGCGGCTCTGCCGGAGGATCTGCGGGCGCAGCTGGACGTGGTGCAGATCAGCATCGAGGATGAACCGACGGAGGAGGATTACCGGATCAACGGGGTGCCCGATGATGAGGACTTGTTCGGGTTATTCGAGGGGGCGGCTCTCACGGAATCAGGTCTGGGGATGGAGGCGGCGCTGCCGAACCGGATCCGGGTGTTTCAGTGGCCGCACGAGGAAGTGTGCGAAACGAGAGAAGAGCTGCGGGAGGAAGTCTTCCGGACGGTGCATCATGAGATTGCGCATCATTTCGGGATTGATGACGACCGTCTTGAGGAAATGGGAGCGTACTGAGGGCGGGGCCGGGATCAGCCGGCTTTGTGTGTGAAGAGGAGGATGAGATCGATGATGAAGAGGAGGACGATGGCGGATTCGAGCCAGAGCATGAGCCGGTGGTTGCGGTCCTGCTTGAGGAACTCGTAGAGGCTGTCGAGCGTGCGGAGTTTTTCGTCGATGGCGCGGTGCCAGTCGCTCAGGTGGAACACGCGGGCGGTATTCTCGTAGACGCGGGCGAGGTGCCATGCGCCGAAGAACTTGGTGGCGTTGGAGAGTTCGTCGCTGAAGCGGGCGAGGTCGATGCGCAGTTCGCGCAGTTCGGTGAGGATGGCGGGAGGGCGGCGCTGGTGGGAGGAGAGGTCGCGGCAGGCCTTGTCGAGAGCGGCGTCGAGAAGGGCATCGTAGGCTTCGAGTTCCTCGAGCTGGACATTGGCGAGTTCGATGATGTGGAGGGATTCGGGGAAGTCGTCGGGTTTGTCGATGAGGAGGGCGCTGTCCCAGTCGGTGACGACGAGGTCGTGGCGGTAGTAGCTGAGGCTGCGGCTGGTGGATTCGGTGACTTCCTGATCCGAGAGGAGGTGGGCATGGGGTTCCGCGTTGAGGAGGGCGGCGACTTCGCGCTGGTGGGCGGCGAGCCAGCTGGTGGTATCGGTGGTGATGCCGGTGGAGTCGGTGTGGAGGCAGAAGACGGTATCGGTTTCGCCTTCCGGGAGGGTTGGCCGGGGGCGGATGGCATGGGGGGCGAGCTCGGCGCGGGCTTTTTCGAGGATGGCGCTGGCGCGGGAGAAGGGGGTTGAGCCGTCGGCGAGGGCGAGGTGGTGGAAGTGGACGAGGTGGCCGAGGGAATCGGTGACGAAGGGAATGCGGATGCGGATGCTGAGGGCACCGACGGGCAGGACGCGGAGGGAAATGTGTGCGGTGACGGGGCCGTCCGGAGTTTCCCATGTTTCCGCGGGGAGTTCTGCGGTGAGGGGTCGGAAGAGGGTGCGGCCGCTGGGGCCCCGTGTGCTGGAGGTGATGTGCGGTGCGGCGAGGGGGTGAC
>CAZSDE010000024.1:0-4374 GCA_964605435.1 uncultured Akkermansia sp. | reverse complement strand
ATTGATAAAACTATTTCACAAATGCCCAGCTGACGGCGAGGGGTTGACCGAGCAGAGAGGCGAGCGGGAGCCGCTGGGTATCGTAGGCGAAGTCGCAGGCCGAGAGGAAGACCACTTCGCCCCGGAGGGGGTGGCCCGTGGGTGGTTCCGGTGGCGTCATGACGGCTAGGATGACGCGGAATGGTCCTGCCGGGAAGCGGGCAGTCTTCCGTGGATCCGTTTCGGGGGAGGCGGTGAATTCACCTGGAAAACGGCAGGCAACTGGACATTAGGTGGTTTCATGCCTCCCCGAATCGATCTGAAGCTGCCCGGCTGGAAACATGGCCGGATCCGTCCGGGGCTGTGGCGTGCGGTTCTGCTGGGGCTGGGGCTGGGGTTGGTTTCGTGTCAGACTGGAGATGTGCCGATGGGGCTGGCGAAATCATCTGGTCCGGTCAATGCGGTGACGGGGAGCAACATGCCGCGCGAGGTGACTTTCTGGCAGCCGTGGCTGCTGTACACACATGGTTCGCCGTACCGGAGGATTCATGTTGAGGTGGACTATGTGGACGGGACCGAGCCGCGGGCGGAGTGGCTCGAGGGGATCCGGAAGTTTCTGGCGAAGGAATGCAGCAAGCCGGGTGGGGTGACGGTGCGGCTGGACGATCGGATTCCGCGTGACCGGGCGGCGCAGCTGAGTTCGAGTGCGATGGCCCTGACTTACATCGACGGGCCGCCGTCGGGGGAGGCCTTCATGTATGTTTTGTACTACGACAGCGGGCTGAACAAGTCGCTGAAGACGTCGAATCCGCATGCGGTGGCGTTTCCGTATCCTTGTGCGGTCTTCATTGACCGGGCGTACAATCAGAAGGGGTTCGGGGACAATGTGGGAGGGGAGGTGCTGCTGCATGAGATTGCGCATCTGGTGGGTACGGCGAGGAGTTTCAGTCATGGCGACGGGGCGCACTGCCGTCGGCGGAACTGCATCATGAACGAAGCGTTCGAGTATCATCCGGAGCGCAAGTGGGTGAGTGGACAGTTCACGGCGCAGCAGGAATTCTGTCCGGAGTGTCTTCATGATCTGGCGCGCTGGCGGAGTTCGCCGCCGGATCCCGGGCTGCGGTTTGACGGTCCGCTGCTGGTGCGGAATGCGGGGGATTATCAGGTCTACAGTCTGCCGCATGCGGTGCATCTGCATGCGGGGCCGGCGTCGTCGGCGAACCGCGAAAAGGTTCTGCAGGCTCTGCGGGCGGTGGTGGCAGCGGGGCGGTCGAATCAGGAACAATTCATCGTGAGTGCATCGGCGGAGGGATCTCCGGAGGAAGTGTGGCGGGCGCTGCAGCAGGCCAAGGCGGATCCGGCGAGGCCGGTGAAGGCGGCGGCGGAGCAGTTGGACCGTCAGATTGGCCAGAAGCGAGCGGCGGCCGGCAGTGGTCCGGCGCTGGTGCCAGCGACTCCCCCGTCATGAATTCCGAAACTCCTCCGAAGGCTGCGGTGAAGCCTGAGAATCCGCTTGCGAATCTGCTGCTCAACGTGCTGCTGCCGGTGACGGTGCTCAGTGCGTGCAGCAAGCATCCTGGTCCTGATGCGCCGCTCTATGCGATTGGGCCGAAGTGGGCGCTGGTGGTGGCGGTGCTGCTGCCGGTGGGGTATTTTCTGTGGGACTACCGGGAGCGGGGGAAGGTGAACACGTTTTCGATCATTGGTCTGATCAGCGTGCTGTTCAGCGGTGGGCTGGGGTTGCTGGATCTGAGTGCGCAGGCCTTTGCGGTGAAGGAGGCATCGGTTCCGCTGATTCTGGCTGGCCTCCTGTGGTGGACGGGGCGCGGGCCGAAGCCCCTGGTGCGGCAGTTGCTGATGAATCCTGAGATGATGGATGTGGGGCGGGTGGAGGAGGCGATCAGCGTGCATGAGGCGCGACCGGCCTTTGACCGGCTCATCCGGACGAGCACGTGGATGCTGATGGGATCGATGCTGCTGAGTGCGGTGCTCAATTATTTTCTGGCCCTGTATTTTCTGAAGGGGCTGGTACCGGGATCGCCGGAATTCACGGAGGGGATTGGGAAGCTGTCGGCGTGGGGCTGGCTGGTGATTGGGCTGCCGAGTGCGGTGCTGACGGTGTGGGCCATGTTCCGGCTCTTCCGTGGGCTCAAGCAGCTTACGGGGCTGGACACGGACGACATCATGCTGCCGCGCTGAGTGCGGCGTGGTGATGGGCTCAGTTCCGGGTGACGAATTCGTCGGTATTGAGGAGGGCGCGGATGAGGAGGGTCCATGCGGCGGTGGCTGGGTCGGCGCTGGCTCCGGTGAGGGTGTCTGCTTTCAGATCGCCGGAGCGGCAGCGGGCTTCCTGGGTCTGCAGGAAGCTGGCGAGGGAGGTTGTTTCCTCTGGGGAGGGCTGGCGGCAGAAGATGCGGACGAAGGCGTCGTGAATTTTCGCGGAGGTTTCGCTGGGTTGCTGGCTGATGCGGGTGGCCATGGCCTGAGCGGCTTCCATGAACATGACATCGTTGAGGAGCGTGAGGGACTGGAGGGGGGTATTGGAGACATCGCGGCGGGCGACGCAGGCTTCGCCGCTGGGGGCGTCGAAGGTTGCGGTCATGGCGAAGGGGGCGGTCCGTTTGACGAAGGTGTAGAGGCTGCGGCGGTAGCGGTCCTCACCGCTGCTGGGGTTCCATGCCATGGCTCCGTAGGTGCCTTCCGTGGTGACGCCTGCGGGCTGGGGCGGGTAGACGCCGGGGCCGCCTGCCTTGAGGGAGAGGAGGCCGGTGGCCATGAGGGCGCTGTCGCGGATCTGTTCGGCTTCGAGTCGGACGCGGGGGCCGCGCCAGAGGAGGATATTGGCGGCGTCGCGGCTGGCGGCGTCTGCATTGAATCGGGATGACTGGCGGTAGGTGCTGCTGGTGACGATGAGGCGGTGGAGTTTCTTGAGTGACCAGCCATTTTCCATGAAGTTGATGGCGAGCCAGTCGAGCAGTTCCGGGTGCGAGGGGAGGTCGCCCTGGTAGCCGAAGTCCTCTTCGGTGCGGACGAGGCCGCGGCCGAAGAAGGCGGCCCACTGGCGGTTGACGGTGACGCGGGAGGTGAGCGGGTGGGAACGGCTGACGAGCCACTGGGCGAAGCCGAGGCGATTCTGCGGCGCGCCGGGGGGGAGGCTGGGGAGGAAGGCTGGTACGGCGGGGGAGACTTTTTCCTCCGGCTGGGTGTATTCGCCGCGGTGGTGGAGGAAGGTGGTGCGGGGCTGGTCGGCGGGGCGTTCCTTCATGACGAGGGTGGTCTGCCATGCCGGGGGCTGGGCGAGGGCGTCGATCTGGGCGCGGGCTCCGGCTAGTTGCGGAGAGGAAAGGAGGAAGGCGGTGCGCAGGGTGGCGCGGTCGTTTGCGGAGAGCTGCTGATCCGGGACGAGGAGGAGCTGCTGGGTTTCGCTAGTGAGGGTGGACGCGGTGGGCTCGGGTTTGCTGGTGATGGAGATGCGGAAGCGGCCGAGGGAGCAGGCGTAGTGGCGTCCGAAGATGAGATCGAGCGACAGCTGGCCATTGGCTGGGGTGATGGGGTTGGTGAGGACGAAGACAGCTTCGTGGGATTTGCCCTCGCCGCCGGCCGTGCTCCAGCCGGTCTGGGGGTCGCCATCGATGGCGAATTCCGCTCCGGCTGAGCCACCGAAATTGTTGCGGGCGTAGCTATGGGTGGCGGAACGGATGGGGACTGGCTGCTGGGCGCTGGAGACGCGGAATTCGCCCATGAAGAAATCGCCTTTGGGGCCTTCGTAGTAGGCCATGCCCGGGCCGTGGCGGGGCAGGGACGGATCGGGCAGGGCTTCCAGGCGGATGGCGGTGACTGGGTCGGTACCGGTGGCGATGGTGATGTGGTAGGTATCGGCTTTGGTGATGTCGCCGCTGCCGAGGATGGATCCGTCCGGCTGGATGGTGAGGGTGGGGGAATTGGACGTCGCGGAGAGGGGTTTTGCGATGGCCCATGGGGTGGTGCGGGGCCGTTCTGCGGCGAGCCATGCGGTGAAGGCGGCTTCTGCGGCCTCGCGGGGAGCTTGTCCGGGAGCGATGGATCCGGTTTTGAAGCGGAGGCGGCCAGGGGTGTGGGATCCGCCGTGGGTGGCGGCGAGGCGGATTGTGAAGGGGCCCTTTGCGGGGGAGGCGAGCTGGAAGGTGGCGGATTGGTCCTGATTGAGTGGTTTGCCATTTTCGTGGACGGCCCAGCCGGTGGCGGGGTTGCCATCGAAGGCGGCGCTGACCGGGAAATTGTCCTGCTGAGCGGAGGCTTCGGCTCCTGTGATTTCCACCCGCTGGCCGGCGCTGGTGATGGTGATTTCCGAGAGGACGAAATTGCCGTGCGGGGTGCGGCCGGGACCGGAAGCGGGCAGCGATGCGTCGGCGAGGG
>CAZSDE010000023.1:0-17132 GCA_964605435.1 uncultured Akkermansia sp. | reverse complement strand
CATGCCGAGGACCGCGAGGGTTTTGCCATTCAGCTCGACGCCTTCGAAGTGCTTCCGTTCCCATTTTCCGGAGATCACGCTGGCATGTGCCTGCGGGATGCTGCGGGCGAGGCTCATGAGGAGGGCGAAGGAATGTTCGGCCGTCGAGATGGTATTCCCGGCCGGGGTATTCATCACGATGACCCCGTGCTTGTTGGCGGCGGGCACATCGATGTTGTCGACGCCCACGCCGGCGCGGCCGACGGCCTTCAGGCGGGTGGCCTTCTCAAAGACCGGGCCGGTGATTTTCGTCTGGGAACGGACGACGATGCCTTCGTATTCGTGGGCCGTGGCGAGGAGTTCGTCGGGTTTGATGCCGATGCGCACGACCACGTCGAGGGCAGGGTCGGCACGAAGTTCCTCTATCCCTTTTTCTGAAATGGGATCCGCCACGAGCACTTTCTTCTTGTCCATGGAATTGCAGGTAAAAAAGGCGGCAGAGTATGGGGCGCCCGGGGGGTGTAAAGTGCAAATGAGGACAACTGCGGCGGCTGCGTTTCGTGCGCCGGGGCCTTGAGAACCCATGAGCCCTGCGGCAGGGTCGGGCGATGGACTGACGTCAGCCCCGAGTCGTCACCGTTGAAAGGTGCGGGAGCAGAGCCTGCACGGCGGCGGCGGCGAAGGCCGGGTCGTTGATGGTGCAGTCCAGTTCCAGCAGGGGAATGCCTGGTTTCAGGTGCGAGCGGATGGCATGGAAGAGGGCCTGATCGGCTTCCTGATCGTAGAATGGCTGTCCGGCGGTGCTGATGATGCTGATGCCGCGGAGGGGGAGGAGTACGGTGACGGGGCCCGTGTAGGCATTGACCTTTTCCGCGAGGATGCGGCCGAGTTCGGCGCATTCGGCGGCATTGGTGCGCATGAGGGTGACCTGGGGATTGTGATGGTAGAAGGTGCGGCCGCGGAATTTCTCCGGGACCGTCTGGGGTTCACCGAAGTTCACCATGTCGAGGCAGCCCGGGGCGACCACGGCGGGGGTTCCGGTGCGTCCGGCGGCCTCGAGCCGTGCTGGTCCTGCGCCGAGGATGCCTCCGACCAGTTCGTCGGCCCATTCCGTGGTGGTGACATCGAGGACCGCGGAGGCCATGCCGCTTTCGATGAGTGCCTCCATGGTGCGTCCGCCTGTTCCGGTGGCGTGGAAGACGAGGACTTCGCAGCCGGCTTCCTCGAGCAGGCGCATGGCTTCGTTGACGCAGGCGGTCGTGTTGCCGAACATGCTGGCGACCACCAGTGGGCGGTCGCTCTCCGTGGCGTCTCTGCCTTGTGCCTGCGCTGCCGTGACCATTCCGCAGATGGCTCCGGCGGCATTGGTGAAGAGGCGGCGCGAGAGCCTGTTGAGTCCGGCCACGTCTACGATGGACGGCATCATGACGATGTCCTTCGAGCCGACGTAGGGAGCCGTATTGCCGCTCGCGAGGGTGGAGACCATCAGCTTGGGGAAGCCGACGGGGAGGCTGCGCATGGCAGCCGTGGCGATGGCGGTGCCTCCGCCTCCACCCAGCGAGATGATTCCCTGGAACCGTCCCTGTTTTGCCTGATCTGCGATGAAGTCGGGCAGGGCGGCGGCCATGGCGGCGACGCGGACGCCGCGGTCCTCCGGCAGGCTGGCGAGGCCTGGGCAGATTTCCGTGCGGGCGATGTCCGGAGCGGTCTGCGGCGGGGCGAGGCAGCCCGCATCAATCAGCAGGGGCGTGTGGCCGCAGCGACGGATGGCATCGGCGACGAAGGCGTGTTCAGGTCCCTTGCTGTCGAGAGTTCCGAGAACGGCGATGGTGGCCATGGCGTGCTGGGGAAACGGGCGGCCGGGGGCGGCTCAGTACGGGATTTCGCGGATGTAGATGTTCTTGAACCAGAGCTTGTTGCCGTGGTTCTGGAGTTCGATCTGCTCCTCGCGGGGCAGGGGAATATTGGCATCCCAGAGGTATTCGAGGCGGGCATTGTTGATGACCAACTGTCCGTTGAGCCAGATGGTGGCGCGGTCGCCGATCATGCGGATATGGAAGGTGTTCCATTCCCCGATGGGTTTGTCGGCCTTGACGAGCGGGTCCTTGCCTTCGAGCTTGTTGTTCCAGAGTCCGCCCGAGCCCTTCTGGTTGCCGTGCTGGAACTGTTCCGGGTTGGAGGGATCCCAGATCTGCACCTGGGGAGCCCCGCGCAGGTAGATGCCGCTGTCGGCCTTGGCGGGAATCTTCCAGTCGACGAAGAATTCGAAATCGCCGTAGGCTTTGGCGGTCGCGAGGCTTTCTCCTTTGCCCGAGAAGACGAGCGCTCCGTCCTCGACGGACCAGTTGGCGCGCATGAGGTCGTCTGCAATCTGCTGGGCGGCGGCCAGCTGCTCCGGCGTGAGTTTGGCCCGGACGTGCGGCTTGTCATTCGGTCCCTTGAGGAGGCCCTTCCAGTTGGTGAGGTCCTTGCCATTGAAAAGGGCGGTGAAGCCTGCCGGGGCGGTGTTGTCCGGATTTCCTGCCAGCACGTGCGGAGCCGGCGTGAAGTCGAGTACTTTGAGGTTTCGGTAGGCCACGTAGTCTCCGTGTCCGCAGAAGGCAATGTAGCCACTGGTGCGGGCCAGACCCGGGTGGTCCTTGCCATCGATCGGCTTGATGCCGGTGAGGTAGGTGTCCGTAATGGTTTCGCCATTCAGGATGACTTTCACATGGTCGCCGATGCAGACGATCTGCTGGCGGTTCCATTCACCGACCGGCTTGAGGAAATTCTTCTCGGCCTGCAGCGAGCGTGCCGTTCCGTAGACCGATCCATGGAATTGATAGGGTGCGAGGCCTTTGTACTTCTCATGGCGGTCATCGAGCACCTGAATTTCCATGCCTACGTAGGCGGCGTCACCGCTTCCGGGATAGCGGAGGCCGATTCCGTTATTCGATCCAGCCTGCAGCTTGAATTCGAAGTCGAGCACGAAATCGCCGTATTCTTTTTCTGTGCGGAGGAATGCACCCTTGGGAGTGCAGACGATGGCTCCGTCCTCGACCGTGTATCCTTCACCGGTCCAGCCTGAGAGGGTTTTGCCGTCGAAAATACTGGTCCAGCCGCCTGCCTTCTCGAGGTGAGCGAGCGTGGGAGCGGCCGGCGCAAGGTTCAGCGGGCCTGCGGCCGTTTCGGCCTGGAGGAGGGACCCGGTTATAAGCAAGGCGCTGGAAATCAATGTGATGGCTTTCATGACAGGTTTGTGGGAGAATCAGTAATAGGGAAGCAGGGTTCCGGAACGAATCCGTCCGGCAGACACAGCTGCGGCAGTCATACTTACGCAGGGTGTCTCCGTTGAGCCTAGCGGCCAACTGCTGCTTGGCAAGGTCTCCCCTGTACGCATTTCTACGATCCACCTTCCAGTAGAATCCTTGTTTTTCTTGTCCGGTTCCGGTTTTCCATCCGGTCCGGGGCGATGAATCAAGACTTGACAAGCCCGGTAGGAAGGGGTTGAAACGAATCAGTCGTGGCAATGCACGCACAACGCCTAACTCTAGCACGATATTCAAGCACTATGGGAAATGTCAGTAATCCGAGTCTGTGGGCAGCAGCGCAGCGCCTTGCCTTTATTGAGAAGAGCGCCTGGTGGCGCGGAGTGGTGAACCGCCAGGATCTCCAGGCTATTTTCGGGGTGTCCCTGGCCCAGGCGTCCGCGGACATTCAGAAGTATCACGAATTGAATCCTGGAGCGCTCATTTACAATCTGAACCGCAAGCGGTACGAGGGGAATGTGGAGATGCGGATTCCGGAGGGATCGACGACGCTGGAGGAAGCACTGCGGTTGTTTTTCCCGGGTGGGAGCATGGAGCGGGTACGTTTTGCGGCCAACGGGGTTTCTGCGTCGGTGGCTGCCCGGCTGGACATGGTGGCGTTGCCCCAGCGGAATGGTCATCTGGAGACTTTGCGGCGTGTCTTCATGGCTTCGCTGTATGCTTCGAAGCTGAAAATCCGTTATCTTTCGGTGCATGGCTCGAAGGATTCGTGGCGGGTGGTTCGCCCGCATGCATGGGGGAACGACGGGAACCGCTGGCATTTCCGGGCGTGGTGCGAGGAGGGTGCTGGATTCCGTGATTTCGTGGTGGGCCGCGTGGTGGAGGCCGAATGGCCTCAGGAGGTCACTGAGGCCATGCCAAAGGATGCGGAGTGGGAGGAAATCGTTACGCTCAAGCTGCGTCCGTCGCGGAACCTTGATGCGATTCAGCGTGCTGCGATTGCGCTCGACTATGGGATTCCTGAGAATGGGGTGCTGAGTGTGTCGGTGCGGAAGGCGATGGAGAACTACCTGCGGGTGCGGCTGCATCTGCCGTTTGCCGATGGCAGTGCCCCGGTGGCGCAGCTCGAGGAAGTGCGCTGAGTGATCCGTTGAAAGAATCAGGGGCTGTTCCGGCGGATCGGAACAGCCCCTTTTCGTTGCCCTGAGGGGGGCCTGATTATTTCTTTTCGAACCGGCGGAGGGATTCGGCGGCGGCGTCGCGTTTGGCTTCCGCTTCCTTGAGTGACTCCTGGGCCTTGCGGAGGGCTTCGGTGTATTCGCGCAGTTCGCCGCGGAGGGTTTCCTCGTCTTTGGCGAGCGTGAATTTGCCGCTCTTGAGATCGCTGAGGAGGTCGGCGACCACCTTGCCGGGAATCATGTAGGTACTGACGCGTTCGGCGCGGGCAATGGAGATGGCGACGATGCGGCCATCGACATCGACGACCGGGCCACCGCATTCATTGGCGTCGATGGTGAGGTCGCTCTGTACGGCTTTGGGGTAGCCCGAGGCATTGCCGCTGAGGCTCGATCCCATCTGGGCGGTGGGGTCGAGGCTGCGGCGGTCCGGCAGGTTCTTCATGCCCGTTTCCTTGAGGATGGCTTCCTGGCGGACGCGGAGGAGTTCCTCGCGGCTGGAGAGTGGGAATTCGAGATCTGCCTCCTTGCCATCGCGGGCGTAGCGGACCTTGACGGGATCGCCTGGTTTCATGGCCGAGACCATGCGCATGAGGGTGGCTGGGTAGGGAACGGGCTCTCCGTTGACGGCGATGATCTTGTCGTCGGGTTTGAGTCCGGCCTTTTCGGCGGCGCATCCGCTCACGAGTTTCCCGATGGGGACGCCGGTGCCGTCCATTTCGGCATCCATCTTGAATTCGATGCCGAGGGCACCCTTGGTTTTCTCGGAGAGGCTGCGGGCGGGGACGCTGATGACACCGGTGGCGAGCGGGTCTTCGTCGACGCTGACGGCGGCCACGAGGGTGCCCACGGCAACTTCTTCCGGAACGATGGTCACGGCCGGCAGGCCCGAGGCATCCATCTTGAGGAGCGCGAGGTCGTAGGCTTCCATGGTATCGACCACCTTCGCGGTGACGATGCGGCCGTCTTCGAATTCGGCTTCGAGCGAGCCTTTGGAGACTTCGCTGGCCTTGGTGAGGGCGTAGCCGTCTGCGCTCACGATGGTGCCGAGGGCGACCTGATCGCCGTCGCGGAGGATGCGCACGGTGGATTCGCGGGCTGCCTTGGTGAGAGGGCGCCATTCTGCGAGGGCGGAGGTGTGCTGCTTGCTGAAGCGCGACCGCTCACGGCCGGTGCGGGGGCCTCCGACGCCGTTTTTCTGGGCGCGCTTGAGGAGGTCTTCGAGGGGATTGGCTCCGGGTGCGGGAGGTGTGCCGGGGGCTCCGCCGCCCTGCATGCGCTTCATGAGTTCCTTCATCATGTCCTCGAACGGGTTGCCACCGCCTTCGCCGCCGAGCTGCTTGCGGAGCATGTCCTCGAGCTGTTTCTGCATGGGGCCCATGAGGTCACCGAGGTCCTCGGGATTCACTTCCTTGCCATTGCGGTACATTTTCGGGCCCGAGCCATCGTCCTTGAACTCGAAGCGGAATTGCTGCTGCTGGGTGCCTTGGCCCGGGTCAAGTTCCCCCAGGCCCATGCTTTCGAGCATGCGGCGGAGCGTTTCGTTGAGGGCTGAGCCGGCGCGCGGGTCGCCTTCGAACCGGAATTCCAGGCCGGGCGGGCGGTTGTCCTGGGCCTGCAGGCAGAGCGTGGGCAGGCCTGCGGTAGCGGCGAGGAATGGAAGGAGAAGTCGAGCTTTCATCGGAAGTGATGAGGGTTGGTGGGGTTGTGGTGCCGGAGATTACTTGCGTTCGGCGAGCGTGATGGAGAGATCCTGTTCCTTGCCGCCGCGGCGGACCGTCAGGCTGATGGAGTCGCCGACCGAAGCGCTGCGCACGCGGGCGGCCACGTCGCCGGTCCCGCCGACGGCCTTGCCGTCGATTTTCGTGATGATGTCTTCGAGTTCGACTCCGGCCTTCTGGGCCGGCGAGCCGTCGGCGACTTCCGTGACGGTGACATTTCCATCGATGACATCCATGACGATGCCGAGCCAGACGGCAGGCTTGGCGGAGGGCTGCGGAGCGGGTTCCCGCGGGGCTGGCTGGGGGGGCGGGGCAGGTTTATCCTCGGCTTTCGGTTTATCCTTCGGCTTGTCCTTGGGGGTGAGGTCCTCTGAACCGCTGAGGAGCTTGTTCATGTTGCCCCAGACATCTCCCTTGAGAAGACGGTCCCAGTCATCGTGGAAGACGCCGATGGGAACGTGACGGTTCTCCGAGAGGTCCATGCTGATGCTGGAATGGATCCCGATGACCCGGCCATCGAGGTCGAAGAGGGGGCCGCCGCTGTCGCCTCCGGAAACCGTGCAGTCGCTCCGGTAGTAGGCCTTGTCATTATTCTGCCAGAGACGGCCAACGCGCACGGGAGCCCCGCGCTGCGGGTCGAATCCGCCCGGATGGCCCATGGCGATGCACCATTCTCCCTGGCTTACGGTTTCCGCCTTGGCCATTTCGACATGCGCCCATTCGGTACCCTGGAGGATCTTGCACATGGCGGCATCGCGGTTGCGGTCGCGACCGAGCACCTTGGCCTTCACTTCGCGTCCGTCATTGAGGACGACGACAACTTCGCCCGGGGCCTTGCCGTCGCCGCCGGCTCCGTCGACCACATGAGCTGCGGTCAGAATGAGTCCGTCACCCGAGACGATCACGCCGCTGCCGGATCCCATGGCGGCTCCGCTGCGCGATTGGATGCAGACGACCGCTGGACGCGCCTTGGCGACCACCTCGAGGACCTTGCTCTGTCTTTCCTTGAGCGTCTCGGCGAGGAGCGGGGCAGGAGCCACCAGGCAGAAGAGGGCCGACGTGATTCCGCCAAGGGCGGAACGGTGCAGAATGGTTAGGGAGGACATGGGATGAATGAAAGGTGCCGTATTTTCGTCAGGGATAGCGGTTCCAGGCCAGGGATTTATCTGGTAATTTCGCCGGGCAGGGGTTGACAAGGTGCGGAGGCGGTCGGTCAATCATCATTTACGCTCCAGATTTTGTCCCCAGACCGACCCATTCCTGTGATTTTCAATCCGTGTGCCCGGGGCGCAAGGGCCGAGTCGCGCGTGGACGAGCTGCGATCCCTGAGTCCGCGGGTGGTGCTGCATCCGACGCGTGCTGCCGGGGATGCGCGCAGGATTGCGGCAGAGCTTGCGGCGGCTGGTGAACCGATGGTGGTCGCGGCGGGGGGTGACGGCACCATCAACGAAGTGGTCAACGGTCTGGCTGACGCCGGGAGGGCAGGTGTGGCGCTCGGACTGCTGCCGTCTGGTACCATGAATGTCTTTGCCATGGATCTCGGGCTGCCGGCTGGTCGGCTCGACGAATGCTGGGCTGCCATCGAGCGCGGCAACGTGCGGGAAATCGATCTGTGGCATGCCAATGGCACGCATTTCGTGCAGCTGGCCGGGGCTGGGCTCGACGCGAGCATCATTGCCGAAACGACGTGGGAGAGCAAGAAGCGCCTTGGTCCGCTCAGTTATGTGCTCAGTGGTCTGCGGTCGCTCCAGCAGGAAGCTCCGCGGCTGACGGTCCGTGCGGCTGGCCATGCGGAGTACCATGGCACCGTGGTGCTGGTGGGCAACGGGCGCAGCTATGGCGGGCCCTTCCGGCTGTTTCCGGCGGCTCAGTACGACGACGGCCTGCTGGATGTTGTTGTCATGAAGCACCATGGGGCGGCGGATTTTCTCCGGCTGGGCATGGGGCTGCTTTCGGGGCATTTCCCGAGGGACGGCCGGGTCTCTGCCTTTCAGACCAGCGAACTGACGGTCACTTCCGAGGAACCGGTGCCCTTTGAAGCCGATGGTGAACTGGCGGGCGGGACGCCGCTGTCGATCCGGGGTGCGGGCCGTCTGCGGGTACTGGTGTGAGGCACGCGGGTGGCATCAGCGCGGCACGTCCGTGTCGGGTGCGTGCAGACGCGTCCGCGGACGGCTGAAGCCTGATTCATGCTTGCAAGAGGGGGCGTCCGGATGCCGTTTGCGGGGAAGAGTCTTCCACTCCGCAAACTCATGAAGCCATTCACTGCCCGTGTTCTCCTGCCGGCCGCTATTCTCGGTGCCGGACTGCTGCCTGTTTCCGCTGACGACTGGTATTCGTGGCGCGGGCCGACGCAGGACGGCCGCAGCGCTGAGAAGTACGGCAAGTATACCTTCAGCGGAAAACCGCTGTGGACCTATGACATTGCCAGCCGCGGCGAGCCGGTCATCGCCGGAGGACGCATCTACCTCTTTGGCTATCATGGCGAGGGCAGCCAGCTGGTCGAGACGATGACCTGCCTCGATGAGAAGACCGGCAAACTTCTCTGGGAGAAAACCTTCCCGGATTTTCTGTCGGACAATGCCTACACCCGCTATGCCATCGGTGCCGCCACCATCGATCAGGATACCGGTCTCATCTATCTTCTGACGACGCCCGGGGAATTCCTCTGCTTTGATCCGGATGGCAATGTGCGCTTCCGCATCAGCATGATGGAATCGTACGGAAGGCTCAGCTTTCCGAACGGCCGCACGGGAGCACCGGTGATCGTGGGCGACCTCGTGATCGTCCGTGGCATCACGGCGAACTGGGGTGGTGATGGACCGGCGCGGGACCGCTTCTATGCCTTCCAGAAGGACACGGGGTCACTGGTCTGGGCCTCGACTCCCGGCACTCAGCCTAATGATTCCTCGTTCAGTACGGGCATTCTCGAGATGCGGGACGGAGTTCCGGTGATGTATGCGACTACTGGCTGCGCGAATTATGTGGCCATCAATGCGCTCACCGGCAAGCCGCTCTGGCGCTTCACCGGGGGCAAGGGAGGCATCAATTCCTCGGCGATTCTCGTGGACGGACTGCTCATCTCCACGCACGACAAGGAGAACCTCGACAGCACCGAGACGGGCCGCATGGCTGCGGTGAGGATTCCGGACAAGGCGCTCCCGCCGGGGCCTCCCGAGGATCCGGTGCCCGTACTCGACGGCAAATCCGAAGCATGGCGCTTTCCCTATTCTGCGGAAACCAGCACGCCCACCTATGCGGACGGCATGGTCTTCCAGGTCGTTACTTCCGGTGTCCTCAATGCCGTGGATCCCAAGGAAGGCAAGGAACTGTGGAGCCTCAAGCTAGGGCCGGGCAATCTCCATTCGTCTCCGACATGGGCTGATGGCCTGCTGTACGTCCCGATCCTCAACGACACCGCCAGCGAGGATGGCCTTCTCTACGTGATCCGGCCTGGCCGCGAAAAGGGTGAAATCCTGCACCGCATCAAACTGGAGGGCTTTGCCTTCGGTGCGCCGGCCATCGCCAATGGGAAGCTTTATGTCACGACCACCAAGCATCTCTACTGCTTCGAACTCGGCCAGGAAGTAACCGGCAAAGGCGACTGGTTCCGCCTGCCAAAGACCACGCCCGGTCCGGTCGCTGCCCTTCAGGCGATGCCCCAGGAAGTGATTCTCTTCCCGGGCAAAGCCCAGGAATTCTCGATCCGCTCGGTCGATGCCAAAGGCTACCCGATCGGTCCGGTGACCGCCGCGAAGTGGGAAAGCTACATCCCGCCGACGGCCAAGGTGAGGGCGACGCTCGATGCCGCCTTCAACGAGGCTGGTGCGCTCGCCGCCGCCGCGACTGCCAAGGCCAGTGCGGGTGCCTTCCGGGCCACGGCGGGTGCCGCCGCAGGCATCATCCGCGGGCGCATCATGCCCGACATTCCGTTTGCCCAGGATTTCGAGAATTTTGAAATCAACCAGGTGACGCTGGCGGACGGTGTGACGGTGAAGCCGCTGGTGGCTCCGCCGCCATCACCTCCCGGTGCGGTGCCGGCTCCGGCCGCTGCGACGGCTGAAGAGGCGGCGGCCGGTTCCCGCTTCGCCTACCCACCGCTGCCGTGGATCGGTGGACGCTTCAAATGGGAGGTCCGCGAAATGGACGGCAACAAGGTGCTCGCCAAAACGCTCACGCCTGTCTTCTTCCAGCGCGCCATGACTTTCATCGGCAGCCCGGACATGAAGAACTACACCATGCAGGCGGATGTCATGACCGATGGCAACCGCCGCCTGAAAAGCGAGGTTGGCGTCATCAACCAGCGCTATCTCATCACTCTGAAGGGAAACAGCAATGAAATCGAAGTCAGTTCCAATCAGGAACGCCTCAAGGTGGCAGCCCCCTTCCCGATTTCAGCGAAGCAGTGGTACACGCTCAAGACCCGGGTCGATGTGAACGACGACGGCAGCGGGGTGATCCGTGGCAAGGCGTGGCCGAAGGGTGAAGCGGAACCGGCTGCGTGGACCATCGAGGTTCCGCACCGGAATGCTCACCGTCAGGGATCTCCCGGGCTGTTTGGCTTTGCTCTCCAGGGCAAGCAGCCGGTCTACGTGGACAATGTGAAGGTTACGCCGAGCGAGTGAGGGCATCCGGCAGCAATGCCGGAACGTTGCCCCTGCGTCCTGCCATGTCCGGTTCCCCTTCCTCTGCATCGACTCCTGCCGTCCGCTTCCGGATCGGCAACGAGAAGCTCATCCGGCTTCTGCCGTCGGCTTCGGATCGCCTGCGCTCGCTGCTCCGCAAGCAGGGCCGGGAAGAAACTGGTGCATTGCGCGTCGCCGTGGTGGGGGGAGGCTGCTCCGGGCTCCAGTACAAGATGGATCTCGTCGATGGGCCGGCTGACCGGGACATTCTCGTCGAATCGGCAGGAGTCCGCGTGGTGATCGATCCGAAAAGCGCTCTCTTTGTGACTGGCTCCGAACTGGATTTCAGCGATGACCTCCAGAATGGTGGGTTCAAGGTGAGCAATCCCAATGCGGTGGTGACATGTTCCTGCGGAGAGAGTTTCGCCGCCTAGGGCTTCCGGCATCTGATGAAGCATGAGCGCTCCCGCGGATGCCTTTGCCCTGCTTGGTCTTCCCAGACAGGCATCACTTGATCCCGCCCAGCTGCGCCAGAGCTTCCAGGAACGGGCGGCCCAGCTGCATCCGGATCATGCCACTGACGAAGCAGACCGTGCCGGGCGCACCGGGGCCTTCGCGGCGCTCTCGGAAGCGCAGCGCATCCTCGTGAGCACACCGCGCCGGCTTCGCCACCTCCTCGAACTGCTGGAGGGGAGCCCGGCCAGCCGCACGGCAGCGGTCATGGACGCCGACATGATGTCGCTCTTCAGCACGGTCGGCCATGCCCTCGCCGCCGCGGAATCCGTGCGCCGCAGGCTAGCGGAAGCATCGACCGCACTCGCCTGGGCTCTGCTTTCCCCGGAGGCCATGGCGGCCACGGAAACTGTTTCTGCTGCGACTGCTTCCGTGTCGTCAGCCCTCGCCGACCTCGAGGTGTCACTGTCTGCCATCGACGCGGCCCTCCGGTCGGATCCTCCGGACCATGCACCATTGCGGCAGGCCTGCGGAACCGCGGGGTTCCTCGAAAAATGGGACCGCCAGCTGCGGGCTGCCTACGCCGCCCTTGCATTCTGAAGCGAAGCGGAAGCCGCCCCCTCAGCTGGCCGTCTCCGGACGTTCCTCCAGAATGTACCCCATGCCCCGGCGGGTATGGATCAGCTTCGGCTTGCCCTCCCGTTCGATCTTGCGCCGGAGATAGGCCACAAACACATCGACCACGTTGCTCTCGGGGTCCTGGTTGAAATCGTAGAGCTGTTCCCAGATTTCCGCCCGCGAAACCACCTCGCCGGCCCGCAGTGCCAGCAGCTCCAGCAGTGCATATTCCCGCGCCGTCAGATCAATGGGCTCACCTCCGCGCGCCGCCGAACGACGCCGCGTGTCGATTTCGAGATCGCCCACCCGCAGCACCGGATTCTTCACGGAATGGGCACGGCGCGTCAATGCACGCACCCGGGCCATCAGCTCGTCGAGGGCAAATGGCTTCACGAGGTAATCATCCGCTCCCGCATCGAGTCCAGCCACCCGGTCGCCCACCTGGTCTCTCGCCGTGATGATGAGCACACTGGTGTCCTCGTTCTGCTTCCGCATCTTGCGCAGCAGTTCGATCCCATCGAGCCCCGGCAGCATCAGATCGAGAATCGCCACGGCATACTTGTTCTCCGTCGCCAGCCACAGGCCCTCAGGCCCGTCCCCGGTCTCATCGACCGCGAAGCCGGATTCCCGCAGCCGCTGAGAGATTGATTTGCGGAGCGGTTCATTGTCTTCGACGACGAGTACTTTCATGATGGAGAATTCGATGGGGGCAGATCCCTGCCACCTGCATTACAGGAAGCGATTCCACACCCTCTGCCAACCTGGAAATCTCCAGAATCGCCCCAATCCCTTAGGGAAGACTTAATGAGGGATGGGAAAAATCCCTGCGCTCCACGGCTGGTCAGCGGGCTCCGGAGCCCAGCAGTACCGCCGGGATCGTCCGCAGCAGAATCTTGATGTCGAGCCAGAGCGACCAATTGTCGATGTATTCCAGATCAAGTGCCACCCAGCGGTCGAAGTCCCGGATTTCATTGCGACCGCTGATCTGCCAGAGACAGGTCAGCCCGGGATTCACACTGAGCCTGCGGCGGTGCGACGCGTCGGCAATGTTAGCGACTTCATCCACAGGCAAGGGCCGTGGACCGACGAGACTCATGTCTCCGCTCAGCACGTTGATGAGCTGGGGCAGTTCATCGATGGAATACTTGCGCAGCAGACGTCCGAACGGAAAAATCCGCGGATCGTTCTCCACCTTGAAGACCGGGCCGCTCATCTGATTCCGCTCCATGAGGGCGGCCTTCTGCTGCTCCGCATCGGTCGTCATGGTCCGGAATTTGTACATCCGGAACGGCTTGCCATGACGCCCGCAGCGCATCTGGGAAAAAATGGCCGGCCCCGGCGAAGTGATGCGGATGCCCAGCCACGCCGCCAGCATGAAGGGTGCGCTCACCAGCAGCAGCACCAGAGCCCCCACCTTGTCGATCAGCGATTTCACAAACAATGCCCACGAAACCTCCGGCGTGCACCGGAAGACCAGCATCGGCTTGCCCCCCATGGCGTCGAAGGTCGGACGGGCAATGCTCGTCTGGATGAATTCAGCGGAAAGCCATGCCTCGACGCCCTCCAGTTCGCATGCATTGACGGCTTCCTCGATGCGGTTGAGGTGCACGCGCCCCGCCGCAAAGATCACCCGCTCGACGTTCTGCTCATGCAGCAGCAGCACAAGGTTCTCGACCGGTTCCTTTGAAATATCAATCCGTCCAACGACCTGAAGTTCATCGATCTGACCGGCGGGAAGCGATGCGATGAGCTTGTCGATGTCAGCCGGTGGACCTGCAAAGACGACCCGTTCCCGCAGCACGCCGGAACGCACCAGCTGGCGCAGCCTCATCCGCGAAACAGCTTCCCGCGCCAGCAGGGCAGGCACTGCCAGAAACGGAAATATCAGCAGTACCGCCCGGCTCTCCGCTGCCTGCCGTCCGAACGTGCTGATCACCGAAGTCACCAGCACCATGATGATGAGACCCCTCGTTGCCTGGGAAAGCGACCGGAGAAATGGTTTCTGGAGAACGTGACTGTAGAAGCCAATCCGTTCCAGCACGAGTGGTGTGAATGGCACCAGCACCATCAGCTGCCAGTAAAAGCGGTCGATCGGTGGAATGGCCGGACGCCCGAGCCAATGGGTGGATGCCGAACGCACGGCATAAGCCAGCCAGAAGGCCAGGGCGAGGAGCACACTGTCGACGATCTGGTTGAGCTTGAGGTTGAATTCCTGCTTGCGGCCGAGCATGGGGTGGAGGGTGTAGACCCCGGGGCCCCAGCCGGATCCGGCCGAAGCCGCGCATTTTCTGCTTCCCGGGTTCGTAACGGGCAGCTTAAACCATATGAGCGCTCTGAAATCAAGCTTTGTTACCGGATGCTGGACCGTGGGCAGCCTTGCGGATGCCGCGACCCTCGGCCGCCTCGCTTTCATGGATGCTTCCTGCGACGTGGTGGAGTGCCGGGTGGACTGCTGGCCCGCGGCCGTCCCGGAAGCTCTCGAAGCCCTCGGCAATTGCCCCGTCCCGTCGCTCATCACGGTGCGGGGCCCGGACGAAGGCGGCCGCCACAGCCTGACCACCGCCGATCGCGACTCGCTCTACCGCCGATTTCTGCCGCAGGCCTCTCTTCTCGACATCGAAATTGCCTGTCTGGGTGACTTCCGGAATCTCATCTGCGAAGCACGGGAGAGGGGTGTCCTCGTGGTGGCATCGGCGCACGACTTTATGCGGACACCCGACTCAGAGGAACTCCGCCGGAAAATGGAGTCAGCCATCCGCGGAGGAGCCGACATCGTCAAATTCGCGGCGACCGCGCAGCATTGCGGAGATCTCGCCACACTGGGATCCCTCCTTGAGGAACCGGGCCACCCTCCGCTCAGTGTGATGGCCATGGGCCCGCTGGGCCGGATTTCCCGGCTCCTGATGGCACGACTCGGAAGCGTACTCAATTATGGCTACCTAGACGCAGCCACCGTTCCCGGCCAGTGGCCGGCTGCCCGCCTGCGCGAACTCGTAATGGAAATCAATACGTAAAGACTAACACTCCGGATGCTGCTGTTTATGTGAATGATACTTTAGCGTCATGCATTTTCGTTTGTCAGTCGGCATTTTATCTATTCTGTGGAGGTGTGGCGGTGCTTTGATGAGATGTAAGCAAGGATCTCCACGCCTGCTGACGCGCTCAACGGTTGGAGCGCATCACGGGTTTCAACCCGAACCACCCAAAAAAAAGTAATGAGTCAATCCATCGACGAACAGATTGCAGTCCTCGAACGGCAGCTGGAGCAGCTGCGCCGCCGCAAGCTCGAGACCCTGCAGAAGGAAATGGCGGTCCTGCAGGCGTCCCTGCTCAATCCCGGAGCAGCCCCCGCCCGCCGCGGACGTCCGCCGGGTTCCGAGTCCCGCCCGAAGACGGGCCGGGGATCCCGTGGTCCCCGCCTTAAGGAAGATGAGGTGCTGGAGCGCCTGCGCGCCGCAGTGGCCGCGGCAGGACCAGATGGCATCTCGGCAACGGATGCCGCCGCCCAGTCCGGCGTCTTCTATCCTCGCGCCATGCGCCTCATGCCGAAGCACTTCAAGCGCTCCGGCAAAGGCAAGTGGACGCGTTACCGCCTCAAGTAAGCATCAGCAGCAACCAGTTACTACCCGAAATGCAGAGGGCACCGGAATCCGGTGCCCTCTGTCATTTCGGGGTAATGCCCTCAGGCAGCCGTGCAGTTTGACTGTGGATCAGGGGGCTTCCGTGTGGTCATGCAGAAGGTGATAGGCTATGCTATCGATGAGAGCATGCCACGAAGCATCAATGATATTGCAGCTGACACCGACGGTGCTCCATGTGTGATCACCCGATGAGGAATCGATGAGGACGCGGGTCTTCGCGGCGGTACCCATGAGGCCATCGATGATGCGGACCTTGTAATCGGTCAATTTCATGCCGCTGACCTGAGGGAAGAAGGGGGTGAGGGCCTTGCGGAGGGCAGCGTCGAGCGCGTTGACCGGACCGTCGCCTTCTGCGGCCGTCAGGACCGTTTCTTCACCGATGCGGATTTTGACGGTGGCCATGCAGCTTTCGTAGTCGCGGGTCGCGTCGCGGCGGTAGGTGCATTCATACTCAAGGGTCTCGAAGGGTGGGGACCACGATCCAAGATGACGGCGGATGAGGAGTTCGAAGGAGGCTCCTGCGGCCTCGAACTCGTATCCTTCGCTTTCGAGTTCCTTGACGTCGCGGAGGATGGCTGCGGCCTCCGGCGATCCCTTGTCGAGTGGGAAGCCGACTGCGGCGGCGCGCGACAGGATGTTGCTCTGGCCGGACATGTCGGAAACGACGATGAGTTGTTCGTTGCCGACGAGGGCGGGAGCCACATGTTCGTAGGTGCGTGCGAGTTTCTGGACGGCGTGCACATGAAGCCCCCCTTTGTGTGTGAAGGCGGCTCTTCCCACATACGGGGCCCGGATGTCGGGCACCACATTCGCCAGTTCGTCCACGAAGAGTGACAGTTCCTTCAGTCCCGTGAGGTCCGGAACCACGGAAAGGCCATACTTCAGCTGGAGATTGGCGATGACCGTGATGAGGTTGCAGTTGCCGACCCGCTCGCCGTATCCATTGATGGTTCCCTGAACCTGAACGGCCCCGGCGCGGACAGCGGCCAGTGCGTTGGCCACCCCGAGGCCACCATCATTGTGGGTGTGAATGCCCACGCCTCTGCCCAGATGGGCCACGGCTGCCGCGGTGACTTCGCTTACCTGCTCCGGAAGCGCACCGCCATTGGTTTCGCACAGGACCACCAGATCAGCTCCGGCTTCCTGCGCCGCGCGGATGGTGGCGAGGGAATATGAGGGGTCCTCGCGGTAGCTATCGAAGAAATGCTCCGCGTCGTAGAGCACTTCGCGGCCCTGACTCTTCAGAAACCGCACCGTGTCTGCGATCATCGCCAGATTTTCCTCGAGACTGACCCGGAAGACTTCTGTGACGTGCAGCGGCCATGTCTTGCCGACAATGCACACGGCTGGAGTGGCCGCGTCGATGAGCTTGCGTACCTGAGCATCGTCCTCGACCCGCACGCCGCCCCGGCGCGTCATGCCGAAGGCCGTCAGCTTCGCGTGCGGCCATTGCTCCTGGGCCGCCGCCGCGAAAAACTGTTCATCGCGTGGATTGCTGCCGGGCCAGCCGCCTTCGATGTAGTCGATCCCGAACGAGTCGAGTTTGCGGGCTACCCTGAGTTTGTCGGCGACGGAAAAGCTGATGCCGGTGCCCTGCGTGCCGTCGCGCAGGGTCGTATCGTAGAGAGTGACGGCTTTGTTCATGGAATGATGAAAAGATGAAATGAGGTGA
>CAZSDE010000022.1:6561-17257 GCA_964605435.1 uncultured Akkermansia sp. | reverse complement strand
CAAATGAAGAGACCTTTTCGTCTCAACTTTATCCGCGCGTCCCCAACGGGGACCGAGAGGACAGCCTGGGGCTGAGCCACGCGATGCACCAGGTCAAATACCCCAACCGTTTCCCGGCACCCTGCAGGGGCGCGAGAGCCGCCCAATCGAGGCAGAAGTCCCGGCAGAAGGAGAGACCGTATGCGCTCGAGAGAATTCATGCCAATCCTCACCACGCGCCGCCGAGGGCTTTGATGAGGCGGACGGTGGCCATGTGGCGCTGGGCGGCGACGCGTGCGGCGGCGAGGTCGGACTGGAGGCGGGTGCGTTCGGCGTCGAGCAATTCGAGGTAGCTCACGGAACCTCGGTCGTACGAGGCCTTGATGAGTTCGACGGCCTTGCTGGAAGCGGTGAGGGCGTCGGCGACGGCGTCGGCTTGTTCGCCGAGGTAGCGGATCTGGGCGAGGCTGGATTCGACATCTCGGACAGCGGCGAGCACGGCCTGCCGGTAGTTGGCGATGGCTTCGGCGCGGGCGGCTTCCATGCGTTTGACATTGAAGTGAATGAGCGCCCAGCCGGTCACGGGGAGGCTGATGCCTGGTCCGAAGCTCCAGACACTGGAATCGCTGCTCAGCAGGGTGCCGACGTCCTTGCTCAGGTAACCGCCATTGCCTGTCAGGCGGATGGCGGGAAAGGCGGCGCTTTTGGCAACTCCGATCTGCGCATTGGCGGCCGCGATGCTGCGCTCCGCCGCGGCGACATCCGGTCGGCGTTCCAGCACCGCCGCGGGGACACCGGGCGGAATGACCGGCGGACTGCCGTGACTGATCGGTGCTGGTGGCACGGCAAAGCCGGTGGCCAACTGACCGCACAGCAGCGCGAGGGTATCGCTTGCTTCCTGGCGCTGTCGCCGCACATCGGCGAGCTGGGCCTTGGCGGAGGCCAATTCGGCGCGTGCCCTCGCAAGGTCGGTTTCCGGAACCACTCCGGCCCGCAGCTTTTCATCGAGCAGGGCCGTGAACTGCTCGCGCAGCGCAATCGTCCGCAGCAGTGAATCGACTTCGGCGTCGGACGCCCGCACAATGAAGTACTGGGCTGCGACATCGCCCGTCAGCGTGAGGACAGCCTGGTGATAGTTTGCGGAAGCGGCGTCCGCATTGGCTCGGGCGCTCTCGACTTCCCGGCGGATGCGGCCCCAGAGATCAATCTCGTAGCTCAGATCCAGGCCCGTGCTGAAACTGTCGATGCGGGCCGCAGGGATGCGGAAGGGGACGGGCGTCGGAAGATTTCCCGAAGTTTGTTCGGATTGCCCGCGGCCATTGAACCGGATGTCAGGTGCCCATTCGGCCATCCGCACGCGTGCTCCTGCACGTGCCTGCTCGACCTTGGCAACGGCGGCCGCGAGACTCGGGCTGGAAGCCAGCGCCAGTTCCTCGAGCCGGTTCAGTTCCGGGTCGCGGAACACGTCCCACCACGATCCCCGGGGGTGGTCGTCCTTGGGGTCGCCCGACTGCCAGCGCCACGCCGCCGGAGTCATCGCTGCCGTATCCGGCGGCACGTAATCGGGACCCACCGTGCAACCCGCAAAGGTCAGCATGGCAGTGGCAGACAGCAGATGAAGTCGCATGGCAGAAAATCCGTGAAGGCTCAGACCGGAGGCGCATCCTTGCCGCGGCGGCGGCGGAACTGGATGACATCATCAAACAGGGAATAAATCACGGGCGTCGCCAGCAGCGTGAGCAGCAGCGAAAGCGCCTGGCCACCCAGAATGACACCGGCGGTCGCATTGTTGTAGGCGGCCCCCACACCCTTCGCGAGCATCATGGGAATCATCCCGGCCACGAAGGCCAGCGTCGTCATCAGAATCGGCCGCAGCCGTTCCCGGTTCGCCCGGAGAATTGCTTCCCCGCGTTCCATGCCGCCCTCCCGCAGCTGATTCGTGTGGTCGATCTGCAGAATTCCGTTCTTCTTCACCATCCCGAAGAGCACGAGAATCCCCAGCATCGAAAAGATGTTCACGGACTGATCGAACAGAATCAGCGAGAGAATCGCAAACGGCAGCGTGAGCGGAAGCGCCAGCAGAATCGTGAGCGGATGCAGCCAGCTCTCGAACTGCGCCGCGAGAATGAGGTACATGAAGATGAAGGCCATCAGAAAAGCGACCATGAACGCCATGCCGGCCTTCTTCATTTCCTTGGATCGTCCTGCCGTGCCGCTCGCATAGTCCGCCGGAAGTCCCAGCCTGCGCACCGCGGCCTCGATGCCCTCGAGAATCTCCGTCTCCCCGACCCCGGGCGCATTGTTCGCTGTGATGGTGACCTGACGCCGCCGGTTGAGCCGGTTGATCTCGGACGGACTGTCGGTGTCGGCGAGGGCGATGAGATTGGCCACGGGCACCGGTCCGGCCTTAAGCGACGGCACCGCCAGCAGATTGAGAATCTCCCGCCGGTTCCGGTACGGCTCAGCTGCCTGCAGGTGAATGTCGTACTGCTCCCCGCCTTCGTCGTACGTGGAGACATCGACTCCACCCACAAGAAGACGCAGCGTTCCCGAGATGTCGGCAATGCTCGCACCCATCTCTCCGGCCTTGTTGCGGTCCACTGTTCCCATGATCTCCGGCTTTCCTGGAATCAGGGTCGAATCAAGATCCCGGATCCCGGGAATGGCCGCCGCATCCCTGAGAACCGACTGCGTCGCACGCGTCAGCACGTCCAGATCGGGTCCGGCAATGAAGTACTGCACGTTGGCACTCGACTGCCCGGTATTGAAGGGCGGCACGGAAAGCACACTGATCCGCCAGTTCTCCGGATAGCGCGGCACAATCTTCTGCCGCACTTCGTCCATGATGGTCTGCTGGTCGGCACGCCCGGCGGGATCGCTCAGCCGCACAAAGATACCCGCGAGATTGGCGGTCCGCTGATCATTGTCGCCGATCGTGACCAGGGTTCCCTCGACCCCTGCGAGGTCCCGGAGATCGCGGGCGAAACGTTCCGCCGCGAGGTCCGTGGCCGCCAGACTGGTGCCCTCGGGTGTCCGCAGATTTACCACGAATTCCGCTTCCTCCACGGGCGGCAGAAAACTCTTCTGCACGATCCTCATGAGTGTCGGCACTGCCGCCAGAATGCCCACGCAGGCCAGCACCACGAGCCAGCGGTGCCGCATCGCAAAACGCAGCAGCACCATGTAGATGGCCTCGACCGGACGGTAGAAGATGTTCACCAGATGCTCGAGCTTCCGGTCGAATCCCGTAGCATGTCCACCCCGGAACAAACGGGCCGACAGCGCCGGTGTCAGCGTGAAACTCACCAGCAGCGACACCGCGATCGCAAAGGCCATGGTCAGACCAAAGCTCTTCAGAAATCTCCCGACAATCCCGCTCAGAAACGCCACGGGCACAAAGACCGCCAGCAGCGACAGGGTCGTCGCCATGACCGCGAGGCCAATCTCCCGCGGACCTTCCACAGACGCCGTGACAGCATCCTCCCCCTTTTCCTCCATGTGCCGGAAGATGTTCTCGACCACAATGATGGCGTCGTCGATGACAATGCCAACGGCGAGCGCGAGGGCCACCAGACTGATCACATTGAGCGTCACATCCTGGGCCCACATGACTCCGAATGCCGCAATGATCGAGGTGGGAATCGCCAGCGCGGAAATGAGCGTGGCCCGCGCATTCCCAAGGAACACAAGGACCACGATGGCCGCAAAGAGCGCGCCCAGCACAAGGTGTTCCTTGACCGCATGCACACTCGTCCGGATCACCTTCGATGTGTCGCGCACCACTTCGACAGCATAGCCGGACGGCAGCAGCGGGCGGATTTCCCCGAGCTTCTCCATGACCGCGTCGACCACGGAAACCGTATTTGTGCCGCTCTGCTTGCGGATCGAAAGCACCACGGAAGGAACCCCGTTGTTGCGCGCCGCCGTCTTCGCTTCCTCGGATCCATCCTCGACGCGCGCCACATCCCGCAGCCGCACCAGGCCGCCCCCGGATTCCCGCACCACCAGTTCCTCCAGCTCACGCAGACTCCGCGCCTTGCCCACCACCCGGAAACCGGCCTCGCTCGCCGCATTCTTCACGGTGCCCGCGGGAATCTGCACGTTCTGCGCCCTCAGGGATCGCTGTATGTCCACCGCCGTCAGCCCGAACGACCGCAGCCGCACAGGATCCAGCCAGACATTGATCTGCCGCAGCCGCCCGCCCAGCAGCGTGATCTGGCCAACCCCCGGCACACTCTCAAGCTGACGCCGCAGGACCTTGTCCGCATATTCCGTGATCTCGCGCACGGGCTTCTCGGCCACGAGAGCCAGATTCATGACCGGTGCCGCATCGGGATCAAGCTTCTCAATGATCGGCGTGTCCGTGCCCTCGGGCAGCTCGGGAATGATTCTCGCAATCCGGTCCCTCACTTCCTGCGCCGCCACGTCGATGTCCTTCTCGAGAACAAACGAAACCAGTACCTGCGAAATGCCTTCACTGGAAATCGAGCGCAGTTCGTCAATCCCAGCCACGGTATTGACCGCTTCCTCGATGCGGTCGGTGATCTCGGATTCCACCTCCCGCGGGGTCGCCCCGTCCTGTCGGGTCACCACGGCCACGGTCGGAAATTCAATCTTCGGAAAACGGTCGACCGGCAGTCGGCTGTAGCCAAGCACACCCACGACCACGAATACGAGAATGATGACGCTGGCGAAGACCGGACGCCGGACGGAAATTGCGGCTAGCCACTGCATGATGTCAGGCGCTCAGAGTTTCGGGGCATCCGTGGCAAAGGGCGCACCATCGGCCGCCGATGCGCCCGGCTTCCGCAGCACGCGGTCGCCCACCGCGATGCCGCGCCGGATTTCCGTGAAGCCCTCCGCAGTCTCACCGGTCTCCACGAGCCGTTCCTCGAGCCGCGCATCGGATCCGACCACGAAGACCACGCGGCGCGATCCCTCGCTGCGCAGGACATCATCGGGCACTGCCACCGCTTTCTCCTCCTTCAGCAGAATGCCGGCGTCGCAGAAGAATCCTGGCCGCAGCACACCCTCGGCATTCTCCACCTCGGCCTCGACCACCAGATCGCGGCTCGCTTCCCGCAGCGCCGCCCCCAGAAACCGCAGCGATCCCCGGAAGGTCCGACCCGCCACCGCCGGCGTCTGAAACGTCACCACCTGATCAAGCGCCAGCAGGCCCACCTCCGTCTCCGGAACGTTCAGAACAAGCCGCAGCTTCGTCAGATCAACCACCCGCGCCACCGGCGAATCGGTGCGCACATATTCCCCGGGCTCGACCATCCGCTCGGCCACCACGCCCGCCGAAACCGTGCGGATCCGGCAATCATCGAGCGCTTTCTGCGCCTGATCGCGGCGCGACTTCGCCGCAGCCACCTCGGCGACCCCGGCGGCCACCTGCGTCACCAGTGTCTGATAGTCTGATTCGGCTACCGCCCGCTTCTCGGCGAGAGGGCGGTTCCGTTCCTGCTCGTTGCGGGCAAGACCGAGCTTCGATTCCGCGAGGGCCAGCGACGCCGCCGCTTCATCCAGCACCAGCTTCGCCTGCCGCGCGTCCAGTTCCGCGAGCACGTCCCCGGCCTGCACGACCGATCCCCGTTCCACGGCCACCGTCACCACCCGGCCCATGGCATCCGCCGCCACCACCGCATCCGTCGCCGCCCGCAGCTGCCCCGTCGCCCGCAGGTACCGCGGAAATGACCGCTCGGACACGGCCGCCAGTTCACCACGCACGGTCTCCCGCACCGCGGCAGCAGCCACCGGCGGACCAGCCACCGGAGTTCCCGCCCGGCGGCAGCCATGCAACCCAGCCGCCAGCACCGGCAGCAGCATCATGAAACGCATCGTCTTCATCTTGATTCTCGTTTGGAAATCTCCAGCCGCCGCACCGCTCCCCCGCACAGACCATGCAGCGCCATCGCCACCACGCTGTCCGCCAGTTCCGCAATGCCCGCCTCCGTCGACGGCACCGTGAATCCCAGCCGCCCAATCACCGCCCGGCTATGGTCGAAATGCACGCACATCGCCACAATCTGATGCGCTGCCATCTCGCAGCGCAGCGGATCCATTCCCCGTCCCGCCAGCCGTTCCACAATCTCCCGCAGCCGCCCGAAAACCGGACGGATGATCAGCCGCACCAGTTCCGAAAGCACCGGAGTCGGCTGCCGCATCTCATGCGCCATGAGACGCCCCAGCACGGGATCCGCGGCCCGCCGCAGCAGCACAAACCGCAGACAGAACTGCACCCAGTCGCGCAGCGCATCCTCCGCATCCTCCACCGGCTCGGGCGGTGGTTCCTCCGCCAGCACCTGCCGGTGCGACTCCAGCAGCACCTCCCGGTACAGTCCCTCCTTGCTCCCGAAATAGTAATTCACCGACGCCACATTCACCTTCGCCCGATCGCAGATCTCCCGGACACTCCCCGCCGCGTAGCCATTCGCCGCAAAAACCGCCGCCGCCGCCCGCAGCAGGCGTGCACGCCTCGCCCCGGGATCCCGCTCCCGCGGAACCCCCTCCTTCATCAGCAAAGCAGCTCGCGAAGATCGGGGCATTTGTTTCAAACAGCTGTTTATAAACGAGTGTTTGCTCCGCGCACCCGCAGCGCGGGTCAATCGCTGATTCCCATCGTTCGCCGGCCGCTCGGGCCTTCGGCTTTGCGGATGCGGGAAGCGGTTGCCGCCGGCGTCTGCGGCGGAATGGATGGCTCCCATGCTGCCCCTCCGCTTTTCTCTCCTGCTGCTGCTCGCATGCCCGGCCGCCATGGCTGCGGAACCGTTCAAGCCATCAGTGCCCGACCGGCAGCCGGAACCTCCCTTTCCTCCGGTGCCTCCGGAGGCGGGCGTGAAGATGCTGGTGCCCGGCTTCACGGTGCGCGAACTCCCGGTCCGGCTGACCAGTCTGAACAATGTGGAGTATGCTGCGGACGGGAGGCTCTATGCCGGTGGATACGATGGAAGATTCCATCTGCTGCGCGACCTCGATGGCGATGGACTCGAAGAACGGATCGACACCTTCGAAGGAATGGCCGGACCGGACTACCCCCTGGGCATGGCCGTGAGGGACGGCATGCCGTGGGCGGTGCTCACGGATGAAGTTGTCCGCTGGACCGACGAGAACAGCGATGGCATTCCGGACCGCCGGGTATCCGTGGCCAAGGGCTTCGATGACCCGGAACTCGTCAAGGCTCCCTACCTCCAGCACCGCCGCGTCGACAGTTCCATGGCCCTCGCCATCGGACCGGATCAGTCCATCTACGTCACGATGGGCAACGGAGCCCCGTCGAATGCCTACTGGACCGATGACAGGGGCGTGGCCCATTACCGCCCGGACCGGCGGCGCGGCTGCCTCCTCCGCATCTCGCCGGATGGCAAGGTGGAACAGCTGAACTCGGGCCTCCGCTACATCATGTCGCTGCAGTTCAACCGCCATGGCGACCTCTTCGGAACGGAACAGGAAGGTGCGACATGGGTGCCCAATGGCAATCCCTTCGACGAATTCCTCCACCTCGAACCCGGACGTCACTACGGCTTTCCGCCACGCCACCCGCAGTGGCTCCCGGATGTCGTCGATGAACCGAGTGTCTACGACTACACCCCGCAGCACCAGAGCACCTGCGGATTCCGCTTCAATGGTCCCATGACCGGACGCGGCCGCTTCGGCCCGGAATTCTGGGCCGACGACGCCATCGTCACCGGCGAAGCGCGCGGCCGCCTCTGGCGCACCAAACTGGCCCGCACGGCTGCCGGATACGTGGCCCAGACCCAGCAGTTCGCCTCGCTCGGCATGCTTGTGGTCGACTGCGCAGTTTCACCCACCGGGGATCTGGTGATCTGCTGTCACTCGGGTCCTCCCGACTGGGGCAATGGGCCGCAGGGCGAAGGCAGGATCTTCAAGATCAGTTACAGCGACCGAGCGGTTCCCCAGCCAGTCATGGCATGGGCGTCGGGTCCCGGAGAAACGACGATCGCCTTCGACCGCCCGGTGCAGGCTGCCGACTGGCAGGACGCTGCCTTGCACACATCTGTCACGGGTGGTCGCTACGTCTCCACTGCCGACCGCAACGAAACCATCCGTCCAGGCTACGCGGTGGTCGCGATGCAGCAGAAGCAACGTCACAGCCGCCCCGCCGTCAGCAGCGTCGCCACGGGCGAAGGGCAGCGCCATGTCGTCATTTCATCCGCGGAACGCACAGACGCGGTGACCTATGCTCTCACCACGAGGAGCGGACGCGACGTCCTCGATTTCCAGCATGACCTCACAGGCATGGAGGCTTCATGGCAGGGATCTGCAGGCGCATGGAAGGGCTGGCTGCCTCACCCGGATACGGCGGCGTCCCGCACCTTCACCAGCGGCAGCGCGTCGCACGATACCCTCTGGCAGAACCTCAGCAAAGCGGGTACACTCGAACTGCGCGGACAACTCGACCTCTGGCAGATGCTCATTCCGGCAACGCAGCCGATTTCCCAGCTCGATTACGTGCCCGAGGCCGAAACCGTCGTGCTGTCGTTCTCCGCCGCGGCAGCGCTGCAGATCGAAGCGGAAGGCGCAGCGGTCGTGCGGGACGGATCCACGGTGCGGCTGACGGTTAAGGGCCCGCAGCAGAACCGCTGGCTCCCCCTCCGCATCACGGTGCCAACGCCGCTGGATTCGCTCGCGGTGTCGTGGTCGACGAACCGCGACCCGCGGCCGCGCGCCCTCCCGCTCCGCCGCATCCTGCTCCCCTTCGCCAAACCCGCCGCCCCGGACGTGGAGAAAACCGAAATCCCGGAAATCGCCGGAGCCGACCGGCTGGCGGGACGCGCCCTCTACAATGGCAAGGCGACCTGCGCTCTCTGCCATCATCTGCGCGGCGACGGGGCCCGCATCGGACCCGACCTCGCCAATCTCGTGCACCGCGACTACGCCAGTGTCCTCCGCGACATCAGCGACCCGCACGCCACCATCAATCCCGACGCCATCGCCTACACCATCACCCGCAAGGATGGCTCGTCCGCCACCGGTGTCCGCAACGGCGAAACCCGCGACGAACTCCAGCTCGGTCTCCCCGGCGGCACCATCGTCAGGATTCCCAAAAGCGAGATCACGAAAGCCGAGCCGCTCAAGACCTCCCTCATGCCAGCTGGACTCGACAAGGCACTCAGCCCCGAAGAACTCCGCAACCTGATGGCATGGCTCCTCACCGAGTAAGGCCGTCCGCCGGTCAGCTCAGGCTTCCGCGGCGTGCTCGCGATACCGGTAGAAGGCAGCAATGATACTGAAGATGACCGCCACCACCGCCGTGATGGCCGCATAAAGCATGAACCGGCCACTGGTGACCGATTCATCGCCATGCCCGCCACCGAGCGCCGCCGTGATGAACACGACCACCAGATTGCCCACCGCCACCGTCAGCTGCCAGTAACCGGTAATCGTCGACTTCATCGCCGCCGGTGCCTGCGTGAACGCAAATTCCAGTCCCGTCGTGCTGATGAGCACTTCCGCCATCGTGATCACAAGGTACGGCAGCAATTGCCAGAGAATGCTCAGCTGCTCGCCGCCTTCGATCCGCTTCTGGAGCCACGCCACAAACACAAAGGACAACGCAGCCAGCACCATGCCCGTCCCCATGCGGCGCAAGGGCGTCGCCAGCCGCCCCAGCATCGGATAGAGCACAAAGGTCGTGAACGGCACCATGATCAGCACCATGATCGGATTGGCGGAAAGCATCTGCTCGGCCCCTATCTCATAGCTGCCCAGCCGGTACTTCACCATCTGCCCGCCCTGCAGCACCCATGTCGAAAAGGTCTGGTCGAAAAGCGCCCAGAAGATCGGCACCATCGCAAAAACGGAAAGAATTCTTCCATAGGCCAACCCCTCGTCAGCGCCAAGCGCCGTGAACTTCGCATGGATGGGACCACTGAAATTCCGGAAGCCGCCGCCCAGCCACTTCATGACCCCATACCACCAGACCGAAAAGGCCGACGGCTGCTGCAGTTCCCGCGCGGCATCGACCTTCTGCACCATCCCGCGCGTCCACAGGGCAGCGGCCACCGCAAAGGCTCCCAGCGTGGCCCACAGCACGGCATCATAGATCTGCGGAGCCTTCAGATGCACCACCACCACCAGCGTCACCGCCGCAAGCACCGACAGCAGCCATGCCAGCTTGGTGCGCCAGGCCGGATCCCCGGTCGGCTCGACATGTCGGTACTTTGGTGTCCCCAGCCAGAAAATGAGTGTCGCAATCCCCATGGCGATTCCCGGAATCCCAAAGGCCCAGCTGTAGCCATGCTTGTCCCGCACCCACGGAATGATCAGAAAGGCCAGCGTGCTCCCCAGATTGATCATCCAGTAGAAGGCCGCATACGCCTTGTTGAGCAGAGACCGCTGCCCGGGCCCGAACTGGTCGCCCATGAAGGCCGAAACACAGGGCTTGATGCCGCCCGATCCAAACGCAATGAGCCCAAGACCCGCATAGAGCAGCATGGTGCGTGCATCGACCGATTCCGTGAGGTCCGTACAGGCCAGCACGGCATGGCCGAGGCAGTACGACAGGGAGATCCACAGAATGGTGCGGTAGCGTCCCCAGAAGCGGTCGGAAATCCACGCCCCGATCACCGGCATGAAGTAATTCACGAAACCGAAAAGGTGAATGACACTGGACGCCTGGTCCTTGGTCATGAGCAGGACCGTCGTGAGATAGGCCGCGAGGATGCCCTTCATGCCATAATAGCTGAAGCGTTCC
>CAZSDE010000022.1:0-6551 GCA_964605435.1 uncultured Akkermansia sp. | reverse complement strand
GTTCCGCTCCCTCGTTGCCGAGGATGTAGCGGACCTGCGATGGCCAGCGGCCCGTGGCGTCGGTTTCGGAAAGTGCGGATGGCTTCATGAAAAATGGAGGTTTGCGCTCAGTATCCCCTGCCAATGCGCCACTCGTCCAGTGCTCCGGCGGGAATTTCCTCGAGGAACTGCGATGGCTGCTGCCATGGGTCGCCGGCATACGACTTCGGCCAGAAGCGCGGGAAGAGCAGATGCAGCTGCTCGCGGGCCCGCGTCACGGCCACATAGAAGAGCCGGCGTTCTTCCTCGAGCCCTTCCTCCCCGCTTTCCTCGACAGCCCGCATGTTCGGAAACATCCCCTGCGTCAGCCAGACAAGGAAAACCACCTTCCATTCCAGTCCCTTGGCCTGGTGCACCGTGGAAAGAACCGCACATTCGGAATCCTTGACCTGATCCCCGCCATTGGCCTGCTCCGGTCCGCTCAGCAGCGAAAGATCGCTGAGCATCTCCGGCAGCGTCTGATAGCGTGCCGCGAAATTCATGAACTGCAGCACGTCCTCCACACGCGTCTCCGCATTGTCATACGACGTCTTCAGGTAGTTCTGATAAACACCTTCCCAGAGGCTCCGCAGCAGCACGGAAGGCGGCTGCAATGCTCCCTCGGGGGTAAGGAATTCATCCATGGTATAGCCGAGCTGTTCCCAGTCCTTCTGGGCGCGGGCCGGCACCCGGATGCTGGCAAGCAGGGCGGAAAAACTGGGCGGCAGCACCGAGGTGCGCGCAAAGTCACTGCTGTGCCATGCCGCCGCCATCCTGGCCGCCGTGCCGGCTCCAACCCCCGGCAGCATCTGCACCACCCGGTCGAAGGCAGCCTCATCGCGCGGATTGACCACAAGCCGGAGATAGGCCGTGAAATCCTTGAGGTGCGCACTCTCGAAGAAGCGGATCCCGCTCGTCACCACAAAGGGAATGCCGGCCTGGGTCAGCTGCAGCTGCACTTCCATGCTCTGGAAATGCGCCCGGTAAAGCACGGCCATCTCGTGCCACGGTATGCCTTCTTCCTCGTGCAGTTCCTGCATGCGCTGCGCCACGAACATGGCCTGTTCCTCGGGCGTGTAGAGCGCGGCCAGCACGGGCTTCTGCTGACGGCTCGCACAGGCGGGCTGCAGTTCCTTGGCAAACTGCCGCGTGTTGCGTCCGATGGCCGCATTGGCCACCGCAAGGATCTCGGGAGTGCTCCGGTAATTCGTTTCAATCTTGAAGAGCTGCGCTCCGGCATGCCGTTCGGGAAAGCCGATGATCGCGGAAAAGTCGGCCCCGCGCCACGAATAGATGCTCTGCGCATCGTCTCCCACCACCATGACATTGCCATGCGCGCCCGCCAGCTGATCGATCAGCTCTCCCTGCACGGGATTGGTGTCCTGGTATTCGTCCACAAGTATGAACTGGAACTGGTACTGGTACTCGGCGAGCACCTCGGGATGCGCGCGGAACATCTCAAGGGTCCGCGTGAGCAGATCATCGAAGTCAGCGGAATTGGCGTCGCGCTTCCGCCTCTCATAATGCTTCGCCATCCGGCAGATGCCTTCGACCACATCCGCGCTGGGACTGAAGCGCTGCTGCACAACCCGCTCCAGCGGCGTCCGCGTGTTCACCGCAAAACTGAGCATGCCCAGAATCACCGGAGCCTTCGGAAACTTCTCGCCGGTGGCCTGCTCGACCTGCTTCACAATCTCCGCATTCTCGCGGATCACTTTCGTCATGAGCGACTTCGCATCGTCGGCGTCGAGGATCGTGAATCCGGAGGTCAGTCCAGCGGCTGCGGCATTGCGACGGAGGATGCGGTTGCAGACACTGTGGAAGGTTCCACTCCACAGCCCGCCCGTCCGGCCCGGCAGCAGGGCATCGACCCGCTCCATCATCTCGCGGGCGGCCTTGTTCGTGAAGGTGAGCAGCAGAATATTCTGGGGAGCGATGGCGTTCTCGAGCAGATAGGCCACCCGGTAGGTCAGCGTGCGCGTCTTGCCGCTGCCCGCTCCCGCCAGCACAAGCGCCTTGCCAGGCGGCGAGGTCACCGCTGCCAGCTGCTGCGGGTTCAGTTCCGCAGCAAAATCAATCGCGGCAGTCTCGGGCGGCGCTTCCGGAATTCCGGAGGCCTGCCGTTTCAGCTGGTAGATTCGTGACATATCGGAAGGAGCCACCGCAGGGGCCATGCGCACTGCACGCAGCGGCGGAATCACGCAAACGCGAACGCTCCGCACCCCTCCGCCGGACTCGCGGACTTTACCGGCGACCGCCCAGCTGGCTTCATGCCCTCCATGCTCCCGCCCACGCCTTCTCAGGGCCTCGCCGCCACCCGCCCGATCCTCGCCTTGCTCGTCCTCCTGCTCGCCGCCCTCAGCGCGCATCGGCAGGCCGTCGGCGCCGAAACCATGGCCTACAAGCAGGCGGACGGACGCGACCTCCTCGTCCACATCGACCGTCCAGCGGACTGGAAACAAGGCGACCGCCGCCCGGCCGTCGTCTTCTTCTTCGGCGGTGGCTGGGTCGGTGGGCGGGTCGCTCAATTCCAGCCGCAGAGCGAGTACTTGGCCCGCCGCGGCATGGTCGGCATCCGCGTGGCCTACCGTACGATTCCCAAAGGCGACAAGGGACCGCCGACGGTCTGCTGCGCTGATGCCAAATCGGCCCTGCGCTTCGTCCGCCGCAAGGCTGCGGAACTCGGCATCGATCCCGACCGCATCGCCGCCGCCGGTGGTTCCGCAGGCGGTCATCTCGCAGCCTTCACTGCCCTCGGTCCGGGTCTCGATGATCCGGCCGACGATCTCTCGGTCTCCTGCCGCCCTGATGCTCTGCTTCTCTTCAATCCCGTCTTCCATAATGGACCGGAGGGCTGGGGATACGACCGCCTCGGCGAGCGCTTCCGGGAGTTCTCACCCGCTCACCATATCACCGCCAAGGCTCCTCCCACGGCCATCTTCACAGGCGGGCGCGACGCCCTCCTGCCCGTGTCCATCGTGCGTGCCTTCGCAGCCGACATGAAAACGGCCGGCGTCCGCTGCGATGTGCATGTCTACCCGCAGGCCGGACACGGCTTCTTCAATCAGGAACCCCACCTCTCGCAGACCATCGCGGAAGCCGACCGCTTCCTCGTGTCGCTCGGATGGATCACAGCAAAAGCCATGGAAGCTTCCGCACCATCGGAAGCTCCGGCTCCTGCCGCCACCACGGCGCCGCCCGCCCGTCCGAACTTCGTCATCGTGAATATCGACGACCTCGGCTACGCAGACATCGGACCCTTCGGATCGACCCGTAACCGCACGCCGGAACTCGACCGCATGGCCCGCGAAGGACGGCGGCTCAGCTGCTTCTATGCGGCCCCGGTCTGCTCGCCATCGCGCGCTTCCCTCATGACCGGATGCTATCCGAAACGCGTCCTGCCGATTCCTCATGTGCTTTTCCCAGCGGACCCCATTGGACTCGACCCTGCGGAGGTCACGGTTGCGGAAGTTCTCCGCGGAGCGGGCTACGCCACGGCCATCATCGGGAAATGGCATCTTGGCGACCAACCGGAATTTCTTCCCAATGCGCAGGGCTTCGATCTTCATTTCGGTCTTCCCTATTCCAATGACATGGGGCCGGAACAGGATGGCGTGAAGAGCGACCTCGGCAAACCGCTTCCGAAGGCGCGCCGCCCGGGACAGCCACCACTCCCGCTCCTCCGCAATGGCAAGGTCGTGAAGCGCGTCCTGCCAGACGACCAGCAGTCGCTTGTGGAACTCTACACCACGGAAGCCGTCCGCTTCATCAGCGAACAGAAGGACAAACCGTTCTTCCTCTATCTTCCGCACAATGCCGTCCACTTCCCGCTCTACCCGGGCAAAGCATGGGCCGGCCAATCGCCCCACGGCATCTACGCGGACTGGGTCGAAGAGGTGGACTGGAGCGTCGGCCGCATTCTTGAAACCATCCGATCCAGCAATCTCGCCGAGCGCACGCTCGTGCTCTTCGTGAGCGACAACGGTGGCACGCCGCGTGGCCTCAACACGCCTCTGCGCGGACACAAGGGGTCGGTCCTCGAAGGCGGCATGCGCGTGCCCGCTCTCGCATGGTGGCCGGGCGTCATTCCCGCGGGAACCGATTGCCCGGAAGTCATGGGCATGCTCGACATCCTGCCCACTTTTGCTTCGCTTGCCGGAACTTCCCTGCCGGACGGCCGCCGCCTCGACGGCATGGATGTTTCGCCTCACCTCCGCGGCATCCCGGGCACACCGCCGGCCCATGACGTCTTCCACTACTTCAGCGGACTCAAGCTCATGGCTATCCGCAAGGGTCCATGGAAACTCCACTTCGGTCCCACTCCGGAGAACCGCACGCCCGCCAATGCCAAGGGCGCACCGGAACTCTACCACCTAGCCGACGATCCCGGCGAATCCCGCAACGTGGCGGCCCAGCATCCGGACATGGTTGCCGCCCTCACGGAACTGGCCGCCTCCATGGATCAGGACCTTGGCCGCAGCGGCACCGGCCCCGGCGTCCGTACTCTCGGCCGCGTAACCCAGCCGCAGCCACTCATCCCATGGGATCAGAAGTGATCGATGTTGAAGGGAAGCGGCACCTTCTGCTATGAATGAGTCAGCCTTCCCGGCTGCGCCGCTCTCTCCCCATGTTCACCCGCATCGCCTCCACGGTGGCCGCCGCATGGCTCGCCACATTCCCCGCCATCGCCGGGGAACTCCTCATCCCGTCGGGTTCCTCATGGAAATACTGGGACCGGGGCCCACTCAGTGGCCAGCCATGGCAGTCCCTGGATTTCGACGACAGCGCATGGCCAGCCGGCCCGGCCCAGCTTGGCTACGGCGACGGTGACGAGGCCACCGTTATCGGCTTTGGACCGGACGCCGGCTCCAAATTCATCGCCAGCTACTTCCGCAGGACATTCACGGTCGCGGACCCGGACGCCTTCCCGGAACTGCAGCTCGAAGTGCTGCGCGACGACGGCGCGGTCGTCTATCTCAATGGCATCGAGGTCTTCCGCACCAACATGCCGGGCAGCACCCTCTCGCCCACCACCCTCGCCCAGTCGGCCAGCGGCGACGACGAAACGACGCGCTTCCACCGCCAGATCATACCCGGCTCGCTCCTCCGCCCGGGAACCAATGTCATCGCGGTCGCAGTCCATCAGGATTCCGCAGGAAGCTCGGACCTCAGCTTCGATCTCCGCCTCGGCACAGCCCCCGCCGCTCTCATTCCCAAAGGCTCCGCATGGCAGTTCCTCGACACTGGCACCGATCCCGGCCCCGCATGGATCACCGCTGCCTTCGACGATTCCTCATGGTCGGCGGGACGCGCCCAGATCGGCTACGGCGACGGCGATGAAGTGACTGTCGCCAGCTTCACGGACACGGACCCGGATACCACGGGCATCCAGAAGAACATCACCACATGGTTCCGCCGGAAATTCACGGTCAGCCAGCGCCACGCCATCGCTTCCCTTCAACTTGAACTCCTGCGCGACGATGGGGCTGTCGTCTGGCTCAATGGCACGGAAGTCATGCGCAGTGCCATGCCCACCGGAACCATTACGCCGGAAACGCCCGCCAGTCAGACAGCCACCGCCGCCGAGGAAGTGTCCGCCTTCCGCACGGCCACCCTCGATCCCGATCTCCTCGCCGATGGCGAAAACATCATCGCAGTCGAAGTCCATCAGGATTCCCCCACGAGCAGCGATCTCAGCTTCGATCTCCGCCTCGCCGCGGTGGAACCGGAACTTGCCCGCGGTCCCTACCTCAACCGCGCCGCCCCCACGGAAATGACCATCCGCTGGCGCACCAGTGTGCCCACCGATTCCGTGGTGCGCTGGGGTACCGGACCGGATGCCCTCGGCCAGACCACCAGCGATCCCGCCATCACCACGGAACACATCGTCCGCCTCACGGGCCTGACGGCGGCCACGCGTTACCATTATGCGGTCGGACACAGCCGGGGTGAACTGGCCGCAGACAGCAGCCTCTTCTTCACCACCTCTCCCCCGAGCGGCCCGGCCCGACCGTTCCGCTTCTGGGCGCTGGGCGACTGCGGCACGGGCAACAGCAACGCACGGGCCGTGCGCGATGCCTTCGCGGCATGGAATGGCAGCACGCATACCGACTTCGTGGTCCTCCTCGGCGACAATGCCTACAACACCGGCCTCGATAGCGAATACCAGACGAACTTCTTCGGAATCTACCCAGCCACCCTCCGCAATTCTCCCGTCTGGCCCTGCATGGGAAATCACGAGGCCTTCAATTCGGATTCTCCCACGGAAACCGGTCCGTACTACGCGGCTTTCTCCATGCCCTCTGCCGGGGAATGCGGTGGCCTGCCATCCGGAGTGCGTGCCTACTATTCGTTCGATTACGCCAATGCCCACTTCATCTGCCTCGATTCCCATGACACACCGCGCAGCGCCGCAGGTGCCATGGCCCAATGGCTCGCCGCCGACCTCGATGCCAACCGGCAGGAATGGACGATCGCCTTCTGGCACCACCCGCCCTACACCAAGGGAACGCACGACTCGGATAGCCTGAGCG
>CAZSDE010000021.1:3934-17373 GCA_964605435.1 uncultured Akkermansia sp. | reverse complement strand
GATCCTGTGAGCCAGTGGGCAAGTCTGCTCAGCTGCCGCCACATGCGGCGCAGCAGGCCGGGATCATCAGCCACGGTCGTCATGGTTTGCTGCGTCCTGCCGTGCCCGGCAGCTGAATCTGATTGGCAACATGGTCCGGTCGGACGCGCAGCGATGCCAGTTGCTTCCGCAGCGCCTCCTCCGCCTCCGGAGCGGGCGGCAGTGGATCCTTCTCAAAGCCCGGCAGCAGGTGCTTCCAGACAAGGTCGAGCTGCGCCTGCATGTCCTTGGTGTCGGCGGTCATCACAATGACTGCATCCTGTTCCGGCAGGACGAGGCAGAATTGCCCGAAGGCACCGTCGCCGCGGTAGGCTCCGTGACGGCAGCGCCAGAATTGGAATCCGTAGCCTTCCGCCCAGTCACCCTTCATTCTCGGAGCCGTTTCCACCTGTTGGCTGGTGGCCTGAGCGACCCATGATTCCGGGAGGATCTGCTGACCGTTCCATTTTCCCTTCTGAAGGTACAATTGGCCGAATCTGGCAATGTCCTCCGTCTTGAGCTGGAGGCCCCAGCCGCCCGTGGCAATCCCTTCCGGGCTGCGCATCCATGCAGGGTCGTCAATGCCGAGCGGAGCAAAGAGCCGGGGCTTGAGGTAGTCGACGAGGTCTTCTCCCGTGACTTTGCTGACAATCGCTGCGCAGAGGTACGTGGCCGGTGAATTGTAGAGGAAGAGAGAGCCTGGTGACTTCGTGACCGGATGGGAAAGGAACGAGGCCGTCCATGGGCGACCGGACACGAATTTCGGTTCCGATTCATGCCCAGTGGCCATTGTGAGAAGGTGGCGGACCGTCATGGCCCGGAGGTGCTCCGATGGTTCCGCGGGGACGTCCCCGGGAAAGAATTTCGTGACCGGATCATCAAGCGAGAGTTTGCCTTCTGCGATGGCGAGGCCGACCGCTGTGCTCGTGAAGCTCTTGCTGAGCGAGTGGAGCACGTGCGCTTTGTCCGGCGTTTCAGGGGCCCACCATGCTTCCGCAGCAACCTTGCCATGACGCAGAATCATGAAACTGTGCATCGTATCCACCTCACGGTCCGCCGCTTCCACAAAGGCCTGAATGGCCACGGGTGCGATCCCCAGTTCGGCCGGGCTGCGGCGCGGCAGAGCTTCCCCGGCGGAACTCCGGAACGTGGCAAGAAGCAGGCAGGGCAGCAGTCGCAGAAACATGCCACGCACATACACCGCCGCAGTCCGTTTTCCGGGAATCTTTTGCGGATCCGTCACGACGGCCGGATCCGGAATTCAGTCCGCTGCCCAAAATGGGTACCTCTGCGGCCACAATGAATTGTTCTCGCGAGCGGCAGAGCGTTTACTGACCACGCAGGTTCCATGATGAAATCCGATCGCCACCCATCCGACGATGAGTTTCCGCTCCAGCAGTATGAGCGGAACGGCGGAGAGATTCTCCTGAACCTTTCCCACTACAATCTTTCCTATCTGAACCTGATCTATCAGCTGTTCGACGGCGATCTGGCCATGGTCATCGTGCTCGGCGAGATATCGCATCACAACACATCCGAGCATTTCAACCCGCATGCGCTGGAAAATCCGCGCGTGAGGGAAATTCAGGACGAGCGGGAAGACTGGCGCGGACTGGAAGGCTGCAATGCGCTTTCCATCAGTCATGCCACCGGCATTCCGCGGGAAACCGTCCGCCGGAAGATTGCGGAGCTGAAGCGGCGTGGCTGGCTGGCCGACGACGGTGGCCTGAGATGTCACGGATGAAGCCGCCATGACGGGAGCCGGGCCGGGGCGGTGACTGGCGGGATGCTGAGTGGCCGCGCTACTGAACTTCCGTTGCTGTACCGGGATGAAGCGGCCCTGCTGCGGCTGCAGCCGCCTGGGCATCGATGGTGTGTTCCTGTAAAAGGCGACGCCCGCCGGTTCGGGTTCCGGCGGGCGTCGTTCAGGGTCTGTTCAGGGAAGGGTCTGGCTTACTGACCGCCGGGAGGGCGGCCCGGTCCGCGACCGGCTCCGGGGCCGCGACCGCCCGGGCCACCGGCTCCGGGTCCACCGGGACCGCGTCCACCTGGGCGTGGGAGCTTCAGGGTGCCATCTTCCATGGCTTTGACGGCGGCCGCCTGTTCGGTTTCGTCGAGTGAGCCATTCTTGTCGGTGTCGTAGGGAGCGAGGGCTTCATATGATTTGGCGGCACCGGCGGCGACCATTTTGCCGGGGGGTTTACCAGCGGGAGCGCCTTCCGGGCGTCCTGGGGGCGGGCCGCCTTCCGGCTTGCCTTCGGGTCCGCCGGGCGGGCGGCCGGGGCGGCCTCCGGGAGGACCCATTTCGAGCGAACCGTCGTCGATGGCCGCGGCGACCTTCTCGACTTCAGCGGTTTCCAGTTTGCCATTCTTGTCGGCATCGAAGGCGGCGAGGGCGGCATAGCGCTTGCTGAGCTGGGCGATGGCTTCGGCTGGCGGTGGGCCCTGGGGACGGCGGCCGCCCTGGCCACCGGGTCCGCCGGGACCGCGGCCGCCCGGGGCTTCCGGAGCCTGGGCTTGGGCCGTGGCGATGGTGAGGCCCGTGAGAGCCAGCGAGAGGATCAGATGTGTTTTCATGGAGTTGTCCTGTTTTGTTTCGGTTTGGAAACAGCGGAGGCATTCCGCTGACAGTGATATCCTTCCATGGAATCCGGATTCCGCCCACCAATTGAGACCAGCCGGGGCTTTGGCGGGATGAAACGGGGTGAGCCGGTGGTGAAGCTCGATTTCCCCGTGCGGTGAGCCATTCCGGGATGTAGCGACGGAGATGGACTTTGACTGGAACGCATTGGATGCCCTGCGGAATGCCTATCTTGATGGCACGGCGGGGACGGCAGATTACTGGAGCAATGACGAACTGCTGACGGCGTACGATGCGACCTTTGCGCGCAGGATTGCCTGGAAGTGGGCGTGGGTTTTCAAGGAACTCGGGCGCCGCGGCTGGCAGCCACCGGTCGGCGTGGACGTGGTCGATTACGGCTGCGGAACCGGGGTCGCCGTGCGCGAGGCGCTCGGTCACTGGGGCCGGGAACTGGCGGACCGGGTCGTGCTGAAGGATCGGTCGCACAAGGCCCTGCGGTTTGCGGAAGCGGCGGTGCGGCGGGAATTTCCCGGTCTTGCCATCGAGACTGGCGGTTCAGCACGCGGGGGACTGCTCCTTGCCAGTCATGTCCTCACGGAACTCGATGCGGCGGGCGAGGCTGCCCTGCTGGCGGCCGTCCGCGAAGCGGGCTGTGCCATTCTGGTCGAGCCCGGGACAAGTGATGCGAGCCGTCGGCTGGCTCGGCTGCGGGACGCCCTGCGGGGGGAATTTGCCGTGGTGGCTCCGTGCACGCACGGGGGGGAGTGCGGGATGCTCAAGGCCGGGCACGAACGCGACTGGTGTCATTTTCATGCGAGTCCGCCGCGCGAGATTTTTGTGGATGGCGATTGGATGGCGTTTGGGAAGATCATGGGCATTGACCTGCGGTCCCTGCCGCTCAGTTTTCTGGTGGTCGACCGTCGGCCCGTGGCGGCCTTGCCCGAGGGAACGGTGCGGGTGACCGGGCATCCCCGGTTCTACAAGGCGCATGCCCTTCTGCCCGGCTGCCATGCCGATGGCGTCGAAGACCGGCGCTTTTCCAAGCGGACCGACGGGGCCTTGTTCCGGGCCATGGAAAAGGGCCGGGTGCCCTCGCTGCAGCGCTGGACCCTTGATGGTTCCGAAATCCTGGCCGTGGCACCGGTCGATCTCAGCGGAGCTGAATCTCCGGCTGTTCCAGACTGAAACTCAGCTGCAGGGGAACGGACTGCCAGTTGGCCGAAGCCAGATCGGTCATGGGGATGACCCAGACGATGGCCTTGGTGGAAGCGAGCGGGTTGCGGCCGGCTGTGCGTTCGCGCATGATGCGGAGGCGCGGGGCATTGCGGCCGTCACCGGGGGCCGAGAGGACATCCGGGATGCCGCCGAGGGTGGCGGCGAGGTGGTCTGCGAGGCTGGAGAAGGCGCCGCTGCTGCCGATCGGGTTGCCGTTTTCGCGCCATGAGAGGACCGCCGAGCTGTCGCCCATGAGGAGGAGGTTGCTGCCACTGGTGCTGAAGGAAACCGAGCGCACCTTGTCGCCTTCGATGCGGCCGACATTCATGGCGGTGAGCGCTTCCGGTTTCGGGGTCGGCGTGGTGCCAGTGCCGAGACTGCCAAGGAAGCTGAGCTGGGCGGGTTCGCGGGTGATCCCCTCCGCAGATCCCGCGAGGCGGGAGGCACCCGACTGGAGGACGGCTTTGGCGATGGCAGCCGCGGCGAGCTGGGCTCCCTGAGGCGACCACGCGCTGCTGGTCATGGTGTACGGTTCCGCTGCGCCGCTGCGGCGCGCCTCGAGGAAGACAGGCAGGAGGTCGACCGTGCGGATGTTGCGGGATTCGAGCGACTGCAGGGCTGCGGACCAATGGCCGTCGAGGCGCGGGACCGACTTCCGCTTGCCGGGCAGTTTGGTGGCACGGGCCACCTTGTCCGGGTAGACGAGGGTTTTGGGGGGGACCGGCACGACGATGAGATCGCAATTGATGCTGCGGAGCTGGCCCGCGTAATCCGCGATGCTCGCGAGGGCGGGGGCGGTACTGCCCGTGCGGGACACCGTGGCGAGTTCCGTGGCCGAGAAGAGCCAGCCGTCCCGTCCCTGCACGGTGCCACCCGGTTGTGCCAGCATGGCGCATTCCGCGAGGAAGGCCGTTTCGGCGGCACTGCGTTTGGCCGCGTCCTGATCCGGAGCACCGGTATCCTTTTTGCCACCGAAGAGGCGGCCGAAGAATCCGGGTTTGTTTTCCGCTGCGGCAGATTCGGTGGAAGCCTCCGCCGCTTCCTTCGTTCCGGTCGAGCGGCAGGAAGAAAGCGAGGCCGCCAGCGGGAGCAGGAGGAGACAGGATGCGGTCAGGGTGGGCAGCTTCATGGTAAGTGGAGACGAGGCGGTCACTTGGCGGCAGGCTTGTCCTTTTCCTGGAGCTTTTCGAGCTTCTTCTCCAGTTCCTCCGTTTTGCGCTGAAGGGCTTCGACCTTCTTCCATGCCTCGAGTGCCTGGGCCTGGGGCGACGCCTTGGCCTGGAGGGAGGCGAGGGCGGCTTCCGCCGCCGAGGCCGTGGCGGTATCATTCTTCACGCCGGCGGCAGCGCGGAGGAGCGGGAGCGAACGGCTGTCGCCGAGCGTACCGAGGGCGCGGGCGGCCGCGGCCGCCACACCGCGGCGGGGGCTGCGGAGGAACTCGGCAAGGAATGGCTGCACGGTGTCGTCCTTCGAATCGCGGGACAGGCTGGCAACCGCTTCGAGGGCGGCTCCGAGGTCGTTGGATTCAAGCGTACCCGCCTTGCTGCGGACGAATTCGATGATGGCCGGGGCCGCGTCCGTGCGTTCCTGGGATTTGAGGGCAGCGATGGCGGCCGCGGCCACCATGTTATGATAGGAAGGCGTGCCGAGGAATGGGAGCAGATTCTGGGCGGGCCATGCGGCAAAGCTGCGGACGATGGCCGACAGAATGATGGGATTCTTTTCCTGCGGGGCGAGGGCCGCAAGGGCCGCGACGGCTTCCGGATGCCAGTTGTCTGCGAGGGCATCGACCACCGCACGGCGGACGCGTTCATCCGCAATGCCCGTGGCTTCCGCGAGGGCCTTGCGCGATTCCGGCGTGCCGGCGCGGCCGAGACCGCGGGCCGCTTCCGTGCGGAGGGCGTGATGGCCGTCCTCCTTGAGCGCAGTGGCAAGCAAAGCGACCGCTTCCGCGTCGCGGCGTTTGCCGAACGCTTCGATGGCGCGGAGGCGTCCCATGAAATCGCTCCGGAGCTGACGCTTGAGCATGTCGCCAGGCGGATTGAATTCCAGTTTCGCAAGCACCGTGAGGTCCGGGTCGATGCGGACGAGTTCCGGCTGCGAGGGCAGGCTGAAGGAGAAGTCTTCCTCCGCCTTGCTGACCGTGACTGTGAAATCGCGTGTTTCCTCCTTCGCTGCTGCCGTCTTCAGGTGGAAGCGGACCGGCAGAGGGAAGCGGAAGAGGGGCACTTTTTCATCGACCTTCTGCGTCTGGCGGACCGTGAGGCGGGCGAGCTGGGCGGCATTGTCCCATGCGTAATCGACCTTGAGGTCGGGTGCTCCGCCGTGGTGGACCCATTGGTCGAAGAACTGATCGAACGAGCGTCCGCTGACCTGTTCGAAGACATCCTGGAGGTCGTCGGTGGTGACGATGCCGTTGCGGTGGGTTTCGATGTAGCGGCGGATGGCAGTGCGGTAGAGATCCGGGCCAAGCTGGGACCGCAGCATGTGGAGTACCCATGCGCCCTTGGGGTAGGCCCGGCTGTCGAACTGTTCCATGGGCTGGAGGTAATCGCGCCAGACAATCGGGCGCGTATCATTGGAATTGAGAACGCGCTGGGCTTCGCGCCAGAGGCTCAGCAGGAATCCCTCGCGCCCGTGGCGCTGTTCCTCGTAAAGCACCGTGTAGTAACTCGCGAAGCCCTCGTTGAGCCAGAGATGCGACCAGTCGCGGCAAGTGATGAGGTCGCCGAACCACTGGTGCGCGGTTTCGTGGGCATCGAGTCGGTGGAGCGTATCGAGTTCGCCGACCGCAGCCGGGAAGAGGGCGCTGGCGGCATTGAAGGTGCAGCTGGTGTTCTCCATGCCCCCGGCAAGGAAGTCGTGGCAGTACACCTGGTAGTACTTGTCCCATGGAAACGGAGTGCCGGTTTCCTTCTGGAAGAAGTCGATGATCTTGGCGGTGTCGCGGAAAGCAAGTTCTGCCTGATCCTTCTCCGATGGCGGAACGAAGAGAGCGAGGGGGAGTTCGCCGGCCTTGCTTTCAAGCTTGTGGAAGTGGCCGGCTGCGAGGGCGATGAGGTAATTGACGTGCGGCTTGTCCTGTTTCCAGCGCCACGCGTTCAGTCCAGCGGCATCCTTCTCCTTCGAGAGGAGCACACCATTGGAAATGGTTTCCATGCCCTCGGGCACGTGGCAGGTGACTTCCGTGGTGAAGCGTTCGTTGGGGTAGTCGTAGCAGGGAAACCAGAAGCGGTGGTTCTCGGCTTCGCCCTGCGTCCAGAGCTGCGTGTCTCCTTCCGGGTATCCCATTTCCGGAGTCCGGAAGTAAATGCCATGCGCTGGTTCACCGTGGTAGCGGACACTGACCGCCACACGCGTCCCCGCCGGTACCGGCTCGGCGAATTCCAGAACGAGCTTGTCGCGCGTCGTGCGGTGGCTCGCAACCTTCGCTCCTGCTGCCCCGACGGCATCGATGACGAGGTCGACGCAGTCGAGTTCGAGGCGCGGAAGGGCTTCGGCGATGGGCTGGAAGGAAATGGTCACTTCGCCACGGATGCGGCGGCCCTTGAAGTCCGGGGTCACGTCGATGGCGAGGTGTTCGATGTCGACGAGGCGGTCGCGGGCGTACTTGCGGCCGGGTTTGCCATCTCCGCCGAAATCCGGCCAGAGCAATTGCTTGCCGCAATGGCCGATGCTGTCCTGAATTTCCTCGGCATGGAGCGGGAGGCAGGCGAGGAGAGGAATGGAAAAGCGGAGGAAGTTCATGAGTTGTCGGCTGCAGCCGTAGCGCAGAGCCGCGCAATGTGCAAAAAAAGAGCGGCTGGACTGTCAGAAGACAATCCAGCCGCCCGGGAGTGGTTGCTGAAGACTCAGCAGGGCAGGCTCACTTGGCCGGCTGCACGTAGCCACCAGTGGTGGTGGGCACGGTCGTGGCGGTCGAGGGCTTGCTGCCGGAGCAGGCGCTGAGAGCGGCGGCGACGAGGCCGAGAACGATCACTTTGGCGAACTTCATAATAGGGATGGTATCGTCAGATTTGGATGAGGGAAAACAGCAGCCCGGCGACGGATTCTCCGGACGCTCCCCCACGGCAGAGTGACATTGGACCCCCTGCATGCAAGGGAAAACCTCGCGTTAGGAGAATATCAGGGAAGGTTATGGAATCGGGCTCAGGGCGAGTTTTTCCAACGGGCCCGGTAGAAGCGGGCCGGGCCGGCACGGCTGAGTGGAATCGTGAGGGTGGGAGTATTGAGGAAGTGGGTGCTGTCGGTGGTCCATGTGGACAGGTTCGGGGAACTTTCGATGGCATAGATCCTTCCAGGGGCGTCCGGGAGGGAGAGCGTGAAGCCATTGGTTCCGACCGGGGCGAGGGAAAGAACCGGGGCAGTCGCGGGCGGGGAATTGACAAGGCCGCCGGGGGTGAGGGAGCTGATGGAGAGTTCGAGGTCGAAGCCGACATCGCTGCTGGTGGCGCTGTTCTGGCGGATTTCCGCGGCGAAGAGATTGTTGCCCGGCTGGAGTGCGCTGAGTGGAAGAGGCACGGTGATCCATGTCTGTTCCGCCGCCCCGCCGATGGCCGTGAGGGCGAGATCCGCCGGGCCCGGACTCGCTGGAAGGTTATCCAGCCAGATGCGGTTGCCATTGAGGAAGAGCTGAATGCCATCGTCGCGCATGACGCGGAGCTGGACCGCCGCAATCGGCACGCCCGCAGGCACCGTGAAGGCGCGGCGGAACCAGTAGATGGGAAAGCCCGGGGTGACGCTCGTGGTTTCTCCGTCGCCACCGAAACCGAAGCGGGATCGCCCGGTTTTCCATGCGGAATCGCTGAACGAAGCATTGGTCCATGCGGCGGCGGGGGCAGTGCCGGTGTCGAGGAATTTCCAGTCGGCCCCCGACCAGATGAGTCGTTCCGTGGTGGTGGGTGAGACTACGCTGACGGGGACGCTGGGCGTCGTGAAGCTGGCTCCGGAGGCCAGCTGGACGCGGGCGCTGAGAGAGTAGCTGCCCTTGAGGGCGTTCGGCCACACGAAGGTCCATGGAGCGCTGGCCGACTCGCCGATGGCGGCGCTTCCGGCAAAGTAGCTGACGCGCTGGATCGGTGCCGGCAGGTTGGCCGAGCTGATGCTGATGGTGAGCGGGGCGTCCGAGGCCATGGTCTGGCCGCCCGCGGGGGCCGTGAGCCAGACAGAGGCTCCCGACGGAGCCGGAGCTTTCAAGCCGACGAGTTCGAGATCGAAGCTGAGGTCGCTGCTGCCGATGGCGTTCTGGTGGACTTCAGCGGTCAGCTGATTCTCTCCGGCGCGGAGGGAAGTGGTGGGAATGACGATTTCGACAGGGGTTTGTTCGTCTGTGGGAGCACTGATGGCGAGGCTCGAGAAGCTGAGAGTTCCTTCCGGGAGGTTGTCGCGCAGGACTTCCGTGCGGTTGATCTGAATGGAGACGCCGTCGTCGCGGATGACGCGGAGCCGGAGGGCATCGAAGGCGGCCGGGTTGGCGACTGTGAATTTCTTCCGGAAGTAGACCGTGGGTGGTTTGGCGGCTGCATCACTGAAGAAGAGCGGCGTCACTTCACCGTCGCCACCGTAGCCGAATCGTCCCGGACCCTCCGGCCATGTGGAGTCATCGAAGCTCGTGCGCCCGAGCCAGTTCGGTCCGGGATCGGAGCCATCATCGAGGTACTTCCAGCGGTCGCCCCATTTCACGATGGTGGTGGCTTCGGCCGGATGCCGGACCGTCACGGAAACGGGAGCGCTGCTGATCGTGCCGCCTGCGGAATCCGTGGCCTTCGCTGTGATGCTGTAGCTTCCAGCCGTGGCGGTGGTCCATGTGAACGAGAACGGCCACGCGGTCGATTCCCCGATCTTCGTGCCATTGGCCGCGAATTCCACTTTTGAGACCGTGAGGGCCGCACCGGGCAGGACCTCGGTGGTGAATGCAGGCACATCCGGAAGGAGAGTAGCCTGCGGAGCGGAAAGCGTGATCCCGCGGGGCCGGGGCGAGAGATTGTCTGCCTCGAGGGCGAGGTCGAAGCTGGCGTCCGAGCTGTTCGCGGAATCCTGAAAGAGTTCGACGGCGATCGTATTGATGCCCGGGCGCAGGAGGGCGGGATCGACCGGCGCAGCGTGCCAGCCATTCTCGTCGGGTCCGGCTCCCTGGGCGGTGCCGTCGGCGCGGAAGTTGTGGCGGAAGGCAAGCGTGCCATTCACGTAGACATCAGCGGCGTCGTCCCGGACGATCCGGCAGAGCAAGCCACGCAGGGCCAGCGGGTCGGCCACCGCAAAGGTGCGGCGGAACTGTGTGCGCAGGAAGCGGGTGCCCGACGGGCTGATATTCGTAGCTTCATCGCCATCACCGTAGCCAAGCTGCGCGGGGCCGCTTGACCATGTCGAGTCGTTGAATTCCGGAGTGGTCCAGCCACTGGGCGCAGCGGAGGATGAGGCGCGCCATTTCCAGACGCTGCCTGCAGCGACAAGCTGTTCCGGTGGAGCGGCCACCGTGACATTGACCGTGGGTGCCGTCAGCGGACTGCCGACACTGAAGGTGGCGGTGGCGTGCAGACGGTGCGGTCCGGCCGTCGGATTGGTCCATTCAAAGCTGTAGGGCGAGGTCGTGTCTTCGCCCACGCGGATGCCATCGAGGAAGAATTCGACTTTGGTGACGGTAGCCGTGCGGGCGCGGGCTTCTGCGGTGATTGTGAAGGGCCGGCCCGGGGCAATGCGTTCGCCTTCTGCGGGATTGCTCAGGTAGTGGGCCTGGGCACCCGGAGTCGGGGCGTCCTGGATGCCGAGCAATTCCGCATCGAACGCGAGGTCGCTGCTGGTGGGCTCGACCTGATGGACTTCCGCGCAGAGCCAGTTGTCGCCAGCCACGAGCAGGGTTGGGCTGATGCCATTCTGCTGCTGGTAGGTGCCGGGCTCCGTGGAATCGGCCGCGGTGGTGGTGAAGGTGATGTTGTTCTCCGTGACGGTGGACGGGAAGTTGTCGCTGTAGATCCTCGTGCCATTCAGGTAGACCATGATGGCGTCGTCGCGTTCGCAGAGCAGGCGGAGTTCCCGGAAGGCCGAGGGATTGGCGACCGTGAATTTCCGGCGGAAGTATGCCGTGATGCGTTTGTTCTGAGCATCTGGCCCGTAGCTGATGACTGTGCCTTCGCCGCCGTTTCCGTAACCAAGGAGGGCCCTGCCTTCCGGCCATGCCGTATCGTTGTAAGTACGGGCGCGCCATGCCGTGCCGAGGTTGTTGCCAGTGTCGTTGTACCTCCAGAGCGTGAGCCGCGGCACGAGGGGAGTCACGGTTTCCGGACTCGCATCGGTAAGGGAAAGGTCAGCTCCCGTCGTACTCGTGGTCCAGTTCGTGGTGCTGCTGAACGTCCGGGAAAAGACGAGACGGTTCTCGACGACATCCATGGCATCGATGCGGCGGACTCCCGCAGGCACGCGGCAGAGCTGGTAGCTTCCATCGCTGTCGGTCCACGCATAAAGGCTCCCTTCCGTGGAGACCCGGATGCCTGGGACAGGCCGGCTGTCGGCGTCGACCACGCGACCGGAAATGCGCAGCTGCGTGGCGGACAGGCTGCCGGATTTCTGAACTGTGGTGCGGCGCCATATTCCGCCGCGGCGGTCGCTGACGACGCAGTGCACGGCATACTCGCCATCCGTGCCGAACGATTTCGTCTGCTGCGGCTGATTGTTCCATGAATGACTGCCATCGCCGAAATCCCAATAGTACGAGAGGGCATCGCCATCGGGATCGCTCGCTTCGACGGTCCATGTGCAGTCCGCCCCGGAAGCCGCATGGGCATTGTGCTGGATGAGGCGGGCCACCGGTGGACGGTTGCCGGTACTGGGGAATCCGACGGCAACATCCATGGCCTTCGGAAACGTTCCCGGAACCTGCCCGAGCGGGGTCACGAAGACTCCGCCGCTGCGGTCGCTGAAGGTCATGCCGACCGGCAGCGTGATGCCGCTCTGCTTCGGCAGGGCATCCGTGCGGTAGCTCTGCTTGCCGTCCTTGTTCGCGAAGTGAAGGACGAGTCCGTTTTCGTATTCCGTGCCGCTGAGCGTGTCGCGGAAATCGAACCAGTAATCCTGACTTGAGCTGCGGCTGACCCGGAGAGCGCGGTAGCCACTGGCGCTGCGCGGTTCGTCGCTCACATGAAGCCGGTAAACGCCGGCGGCGGTGATGCGGGCGGCTTCAGCCGGCGGAATCCAGTCGAGCGACGACTTGTGACTGGACGTGTAGTGCATGCCGTCGCCGCCGCTGCCCATGGGATCGTGGTCGTTGCCGTATTCCACATTCGATCCATCGCCGACGATGCTGTTATCACTGGTGTCCCAGCGGTGCGCATGCGGGAGGCCGAGATTGTGGCCGAATTCATGCACGAAAACCGCCAGCCCGTAATAAGCATTGGCAATGTGGATGCCGACGCCGCCAACGTAGGCCAAGCCAGCGTATCCAGCCGAAGGACGACCGCCCGTGAAGACGGCTGCAAAGGCATAATCCGAAAGCGTGAATCCCGCCGCGGCCGCCGCATTGCGGGCGTCCGGATACAGCCGCGAAAGCCCGGCATCATTGTAATCGGCCGCGGGCTTCCCCATCGCGAGCGCCGGGGTGATCTGCGATCCTCCCGGCCCAAGGGGAGCGATGCGGATGCGGCCCCACGAGAGACGGTTCATGTGAGCAATGAACTCGTTCATGAGGGCCGTGGCGCGGGAATCGCTGATCGTATCGGCAAGCGCACTGCTGCTGTCCGAAAAACGCGGCCGCAGAAACAGCATCCGCTTGTAGCCCTCCGTATATCCACTCGCCGCCGTCGGCACACCCGTCGCCGTCGGCACACCCGACGCCGCCGTTTCAGGCTGCGTCAGATTCCATGCGGCTACGGTTGTCTGACTCCATGCCGCGGCATGCTGCGCGCAGCAGAAGCGATGCGTGCTGCCACCCAGCCGGAGGTGCACGGGATCGACGGCATCACAGCCGGCCACGGCGGGTTCCACCGCCACCGCTTCGCCCACCGGAGGCGACGGCACCGGCTCGGCGGGATCAGGATGCAGCGCCAGCACACGGTCGGGCCGGACACCGGGGTTCTCCGGGAAATTCGTGGCCGCCTCAGCCGGCAGCGAAATCCCACGCAGGGGAACGGCCGAACGGCTCAGCCAGTCGAGCGCAGCTCCATACGTGCTGACATGATAGGTCAGTCCGCCGCTCTCTGCCCAGCGCAGCAGGGGAACCGCCTCCGCTTCGCGACCCGGAGCCGGACGGGCACAGGCCACCGAAAAACGCCCCATGGCATTGAGCGGTTCCTCGATGAAGTCGGCGACAGCCCGCGGCAGGCGCTGCCGCAGCTCCGCCGGAATCGCCGCCGCAAGGGCTTCCTCCGGCCGCGAAATAATCAGGTCAGCCATGCGGCGGCGGCGTTCCCGCGCCAGACGGACGCCCTCAGCTTCCAGTTCCCCGGAAATCACAGTCCCTGCCGCTTCCCAGCGCGCCAGCCAGCCGCTGAATTCCGGAAAGACCGGCGCAAGCCCCTCTTTTCTCTCCATGAACTCGCCACTCCGCGGACCCTGCGCCATCTCCGCACGCGGCACCGGCTCTGGCTCTGGAACAGCGGATCGCTCGGGCGGACGGCTCAGCCATGCGGCGGTC
>CAZSDE010000021.1:0-3924 GCA_964605435.1 uncultured Akkermansia sp. | reverse complement strand
GCCGCGAGTCCGGTCATGTGAATTCGGGAAAGATGCATCACCCTCATTCTGCATCATGACCCGCAGCCGACACAAGGAGATCCAAATCAGACCGCAGCCCTCGGGAACAAGCGGCGGGATTCCCAGGAATCGCGAAAATGAACGGAAATTCTCCGGCGGTTCACGGCAGCGCAACGTCTGCATGGCATGAGTTCGCCTTTTCCGACATGACCGACACTTCCACGCGCCCTGTGATTCCGCTGCGGTCCCTCCTTCTGCTGGTGGGGGCGGCGGCGGTGGTCTCGGGGGTCACGGGGACCATGGCGGCCCGCTGGGCATGGTCCAGCCGGAGCGGGACAGCGACGGACAAAACCGTGGCGGTTCCTGCAGCCGATAACGTCAAGGGTCCATGGGGCGAACTGCGCAAGGTCCGCATGATCACGGAAAAGCCGCTCGAATTCATCAATGTGGAAACCGCGACTGCCGAACGCAATCTCTGGAACTTCGGGCCCACCGACGCCAGCACACTCCGCAAGGCCCTCGCCGCAGCAGGCGTGGCTCCGGCCGTCATCGACCCCCTCCTCGCCACCGCCAAAACAGTGGACGGACAACTGCTCGCGGAACCGGAAGACGATCTCATTCTCGGACTTTCCGGAAGCGACCGCACGGCTGTGCACCGTCTGCTCCGGAATGCGGGCATCACACACCTTTCAGTGTTCCCCTTCTGTTTTCCGGCGGGTCGGCTGCCGCGGCTGCTCAGCGATCATGTCCGCCCGGCGACGGCCTCGCTGCTGCTTCCGATGGTCTACCAGGTGGGCAAGGCCGATTGCTTTTCCGATCTCGCTCCCGTGCTGCGGGCCCTGCCGGATGCTTCGGAACGCCGCGCCCTCATCCGCGCCATGACTCAGCAGGAAACCCTGCTGCTCGAAGCCGTCGTCCGCCCAGACACGGAAATCGAGGCCATGATCAACTACTGGGGATCGCCAGGACGCGAACGCAACCTCCGCTCGCTCCTCGAATCACTCTCGGAAGTCCCGGGGGGATCGGTCGTCGATGCCGTCTACCTGCTGCCTCCCTTCGTGCGCGAACGCCTCTACACCTACCCGGAAGGCCCCCTGCCCGGCGGGCGCGATTACGATTGCCACTGGACGTCACTCAATTTCTTCCGGTCGGAACCGGACATGAGTTTCCTCAATCCCCCGGCCGTCGCGGAAGCCCTCGCCAAGGATTACGAAACGATTCCCGCCCCGGCCAAACCCGGCGACATCGTGCTCTACACGGTCAACGGAAAACAAGTCGTGCATTCCTGCGTCTACATCGCGGATGACGTGGTTTTCACGAAGAACGGGGCGAATCCCATGCAGCCATGGGTCTTCATGTCGATGGCGGAACTGGAAACCGTCTACCCCGCCGAGGAACCGTATACGGTCCTCTTCTACCGCAAACGCCCCGGCATCTGATCAGGGGAATCTGACGGCGCGGAACTGTCAGGGCTTGCCGCCGGGAAGTCGCTGCTTCATAAGGTGCACCTTTCCGCGGAAATCCGCCCTGCCTCCATGTCCCTGCCCGCTTCCCTGTCGACCTTTCTGAACCGACGCGACCCCGCGACCGTCAAGGTCATGGCCGCCATGGCCCTGCTGGCGGCCGGACTCGGCGTTTTCCTCGTGCGGGCGGATAAGCCATGGAATCCGAAGATTGTGGCCCGCTGGGCATCGGAGAGAGGCCCGCGACTCGACGACTTCATCGACGTGGGCATGTGGTGGGGCGGAGCGGTCGCTCTTTCGGTACTGACAGTCATGCTGCTGGCCCAGCGCTGGTGGAGTCTGCCAGGCGCGCCGGTGTTTCCCGATGGTGGCAAACCAGTCATCGCACCATCCCAGCGCCGCTGGGTCTGGATCATGCTCGCCGCAGCCACCCTGCTCGCCGCAGTCTGCCGGCTGCAGCGGCTCTCCCACAGCTTCTGGAATGACGAAGCGATGCACCTGCGCCTCTACGTCTGGGGCGATCCTTCGGGCAATCAGCCGGACGACCCGAAGTTCGATGCGGTCACATGGAAGGAATCGGTCTTCCAGAACAAGAAGGGGAATAATCACATCGGCAGTTCGCTGGAAGGGCGCATCGCCCACCTGCTCACCGGCGGAACATGGGATGGCACAAAGCCGTTCGTGGAACGGAACCTCCGGCTCTTCCCATGGATCAGTGGACTCCTCACGGTGGCCCTCACGGGATTCATCGGAGCGGCCCTCGGCAATCCCCGCACGGGGCTCGCGGTGGGGCTGATCATGGCGGTGCATCCATGGCATCAGCGCTGGAGCGTGGAAATGCGGGGCTATTCCACCATGCTGCTCGGCGTGGTGGCCGGCCTGTGGTGTCTCATCCGCGCCCTCCAGACGAACCGCTGGCGCTGGTGGCTCGGCTTCGCAGTGGCCCAGGCGGTCGTGCTGCTCTGGTTCGCGGGATCGCTCTACGTGATCATCGCATGGAATGCAGTAACCCTGCTCATGGTAATGAGCAGCGGGGCCACCGCAGCCGCCCGTATCAGCGGGGCACTGCGGCTGGTGGTGGCAGGATCGTTTTCCCTCGTTCCCGTCGCCCTCCTCATGGGACCCTCGGTTCCGCAGATCCTCGCCTACCTCCGCGAAAAACATGAATACGCCCCCATGGACATGGCATGGTACGGCGACCTCTGGGCTCACCTCCTCACCGGACTGCGCTCGGTCGGCGACGCCCCCGGCACCAGCAACGGCATGGGCATTCATGAACTCGCCGCATGGCCACGCACGCCCGCAGACCGCCGCATCACGGATGGCCTCCTCATCTACTGGATTCTGCCCATCCTGACAGTGGTCGGACTGGTCTTCTTCTTCCGCGAAAACTGGCGGTCGCGCCTCATCACACTCAGCATCCTCGGCGCAGCCATCTTCGCCTGCGCCCACAACATGCTGACGCACGCGGCCATGATGAATTGGTACCTGCTCTACCTGATCCCGCTGTTTGCGTTCTCGCTCGCATGGTCAGTACGCGCCATCACCCAGTTCTTCCCGAAGCAACCACTGCTGCCGTATGCACCGCTGCTGCTGGCAGCCCTGTACTCGCACGCCACCGGCGAAGCGCTCTACCTTCAGCAGAAAGTCCCCCGGCAGCCAATCCGCGAAGCCGTCGCCCTCGTGCGCGGCACAAGTCCCGACCTGAAACCAGATCCGTCGGTCGTGACCGCTGCCTTCGGTACCAGCGCAGGCCAGATCCGCGTCTACGACCCCGCAGTCCACCTCGTGGAGAATGTCGACGAACTCCGCGCCCTCACGGAAAAGTGCCGCAACGACGGCAAGCCGCTCTGGATCTACCTGTTCAATTACCCACGCTCAAAACACGCCGCCTCCGGCGACGGCGTCCGCCGCGCATGGCCCGCCATGCTCGATTACACGGAGGACAGCGGCGAATTCGAACGCGTCGGCACGGTGCCCGGCATGGAAACCATCTGGACCTGCGCCCTCTACCGCTCCGTCCCCGATACGGTCATCCGCCTCAGCCCACCGCAGAACAAAAACTGAATCCGCCTCAGTCTTCACTCACGGCACCGGACCGCCCCGCCGCCGTCACCGGATTCAGCCGCGCCACCCCACCACCGGGCAGCGTGACCGCATAGTCCGTCCAACCCGACTCCTTACCCGCCCTCGCATCGGGCACCGGATAATCCGTGGAAACAATGTGCGCCCCGGAAGCGAGGGCGGCCTCGCGCCGTGCCGTGTCCCCGCTGCGCGCTTCCCTCGTACCGGAATCCGCCCGCGTCCTCACCAGATACCCTTCGGCCACCCGCGCACGGATGGCTTCACGCTGCCGCACCGCATCGTTCATCAGCAAAAAGGCCGTCCCCGCCGCCCCGGGTTCCCCATACACAAAACAACGCCGACCCGCCAGCCTCGCATCCGCCTCCAGATACGCCCG
>CAZSDE010000020.1:16653-18170 GCA_964605435.1 uncultured Akkermansia sp. | reverse complement strand
CGGCACCCTCCCCCGTCTTTATACCCCCCCCCCCCCCCCCCCCCCCCAGCCACGGGGCGTGCCTCACTTGCGGAGGTTGTTTAATATCAGGGAGTTGCCCGGCCTGTGCATTGGCCTCGCTGCTGGAGGAACGTGGGGATGAGGTGACTGCGGGTGGACCGGAAGCGGGAACGCAGGAGATGCGGTATGTGTTGCTGCGCCGCATCAATGCCGGCGGGATGGGAGTGGTATTTGAGGCGTACGACCGGACGCTGAAGCGGAGGGTGGCGTTGAAGCGGATTCGGGGGGCGAGTTTTGCGAGTCCTGCGGATCTGGCGAGGTTCACTCTTGAGGCTGAGGCGGTGGCGGCGCTGGATCATTGTGCCGGTGTATGAGGTAGGGGAGACGGATGGGATGCCCTTTTTCACGATGAAGCTGATTGGGGGGACGAGTCTGGCGGCGCGGCTGGCGGACCGGAGCGGGAGGATGGGGGCGCGGGAAGTGGCGAGATTGATGAGCCGGGTGGCGCGGGCGGTGCATCATGCGCATCAGCGGGGCGTGCTGCATCGGGATCTGAAGCCGGGCAATGTGCTCATTGACGAGAAGGGGGAGCCCTGGCTGACTGATTTTGGGCTGGCGAAGCTGACGGGGAGCGATGCGGGCGTGACCGTTTCAGCGGAGAGGCTGGGGACGACGCAGTATATGTCGCCTGAGGCTGTCAGCGGGGAAGTGCTGGCGGTGTCGACGGCGAGTGATGTGTGGTCGCTGGGAGTAATGCTGTGGCAGATGGTGTGCGGGGTGGTGCCGTTCGGGGGGCAGTTTCATGGCGAAGTGATGCGGCGGATTCTGGCTGATGAGCCTGCGGTTCCTGCGGAGTTGGAATGCGAAGCGGATCTGCTGACGGTGGCGCGGCGTTGTCTTGAGAAGGAGCCGGCCCGGCGCATGGGATCGGCGGCGGCGTTGGCGGATGATCTGGACCGTTGGCTGGCGGGTGAGCCGATTCAGGCGCGGGCGGTGTCCCGGCGGGAACGGTTTTTGAAGTGGGTGCGGCGCAAGCCTGTGCTGGCGGCGCTTTATGCGGTTTCCGGAGTGGGCGTCCTGATGGGTGGGTTGCTGCTGCTGCGGACCGAGCGGGCTCTCGAGGCGCTGCAGGTGAGTCATGGTCAGCTGGAGGATTCGCTGGCGCATGCCACGGCACTGCGGCTGGCGAGTACGGCGCGTCTGCAGCTGAGCGATGATCCGTCGCGGGCTTTGCTGCTGGCGGCGGAATCCGTGCGGCATCTTCACGATGGTTTGCCTGTGCCGGGAACGCTGTCGGCGCTTATGGAAGTGCTGAGTCGGACGGGAGGACTGGATGCGTCGGCGCAGGGGGGGCGGGAGTATTCCGGGTTTCCGCTGGTGGATACTCCGGTGCATCGACCGGCGGCGCGGGTGAGTCCGGATGGGCGGTGGCTGCTGACGGCAGGTTTTGCGGAAGACGCGGGGCGGCAGCACGCCGTCGGGATCGCCGGTGCCCGGGACGCAATACACGTCGCCCG
>CAZSDE010000020.1:0-16643 GCA_964605435.1 uncultured Akkermansia sp. | reverse complement strand
GTTTTTGATCTGAGCAAAAACGGCAGCGAGCGTGCGGTGCGGACGTTTGCGTTGCCGCCGGGGAGTCTGCCCAGCAACTTTGCGTGGGCGTGGGAGGGGAATGCGAGCATGGTGCTGCTGGTGGCTTCCGGGCGGGTGGAGCGCTGGAAGGTTGTCACCGATTTGATGCTGCAAGGGCAGGTGGAGGAAGGGCCGATGGAGGCCGAGATGCTTGGGGAATTGCCGCGGGGTGATGGCCGGGAAGCCTTGTGGCCGGAGGTGCGGGCGGGGGATGGTGATCCGGTGGTGATGTGGAAAGAGCGCAAGGAGCAGACTCCGGGGGAGCGCGGGGGGATTGGCGAGGCCACCCTGCGGAATGTGGCGGTGGCCCCGGGAGGTATGCGGGAGCGGGCACAGGTCGTGCTCGAGGCGGACTGGTCGCAGCGCTTTCCGTATTTTCTGTCGCCGGATGGCAACTGGATGGTGGTGCGGGGCACGGCGGGGGACCGGCCCGTGCTGGTGGTTGATGTGAGCGGCAAGGAACCCGTGATGCACCGGGTGGTGTTTCCGGAGTGGGGATTGCGGCAGGCGGAATTCAGTGCCGACAGCCGGAACGTGGCGATTCTGAGTCATGGGGCGCGCGTGGTCTACGGTGCGCTGCCGGAACTGGGATCGCCTGCGGGCGAGTTGCGTTTCCGTGAGATGCCCCGGGACGAGCAACCCGTGCGGGCCATGGCCTTGTCGCCTGACAACCGGTGGCTGGCGGTGACTGGAGACAGTGGTCGGCTTGGGTTGTTTTCGCTGCAGGATGGAGTGGCTCCCTTCTGGCGTCCGCTGGCGTCCGCATCCGGTAAGGCAGTTGCCTTCAGCGGTCATTCACGCTGGCTGGCGGTGGCGGGAAGCGGCGGGGGAATAGAGCTGTGGCGGGTGGATGAGTTTGGGCGCGGGGGGCGGGGCCTGCTCATGCGCGGGCTGCCGGAGGCGGCGCAGTCGATTTCTTTTTCGGTGCCCGGGATGGAGATCGTGGCAGAGGGCGCGTCCGGGGCCGTGCGGCGGTGGTCGCTCAATCCCATGGGAGGGGCGTTTTTTCCCATAGTCCTGCCTGCACCGGCTGCGAAGATCCGGTCGCTGGAGGTGTCACCGGAGGGCGAGTGGCTGGCGGCGGTGGTGGATCAGACGAGAGACGAGGGCAAGAGGAATGCGCGAGCCATGCTCATGCGGACTGATGGGACGCAGATGGTGCTGCTGGGGAATCAGGGCGAGGAACGGATCGACCGGATGGCCTTTGATGGGCAAGGCCGGTATCTGGCGCATGCGGGAGACCGCGGGGCGGTCCGGATCTGGCGGATGGAGGGCCTCAGGAAAGCAGCTGCGGAGCAACGGCACGACGTGCCTGCGGACATCAATCTGAACGTGGATGGGGTGCGGACGGATTTTCCCTGGGCGGTGGCATTTCATCCATCCCGGCGGATGTTCATGGTGAATGGAGATGGCCATCTGTTATCGTGGGACCTTGACTCCGAAGATCCGGAGAGAACGGCAGTGTCTTCGGAGCACAGTGCCTGCCACGTGCTGCCCGATGTGGCCTTTTCACCGGACGGCAAGGTCGCTGCCGTGCTGCAGCTGGGAACAAATCTGCAGGGGACGGAGAAGAGTCAGTTTGATGGACAGGTGACGCTTTTTGATATGAGTGATCCTGCGGATCCGAAGTTCCGGATGGCGATGCCGGCGAATGTCGGGGTGCAGGGGCAGGTGGTGATCAGTCCGGATGGGCGGTGGCTGGCGGTGGGAGCGCCGGGTCAGGCTCCGCATGTCTGGGATCTGCGTGCGGAGGACATTGCGGCGTCCGAGCAACGGCCGCCGATATCGTCTCCGGGGACCCTCGCCCTCGCATTTTCGCCGGACAGTGAGCGGCTGGCGATGGGGACGTGTGCGGGACTGCTGGCGCTGTGGAGGCCGCAGGAACCGGGGTCGCTTGAGCAGATGGAGTCGCAGGGGGGCATTACGAGCCTTGTGTGGCTGCCGGACGGGCGGATTGTGACGGGCATGGAGAATGGCCTGCTGCTGCTGTGGCCGACGGATGCGGAGAAGCTGGCTAGGCTGGCGCGGCGTGTGGCGGGGCGGGAACTGAGCGAGGACGAGCGCCGGCGGTTTGGTGTGCCGGGCCGATGAGGCGTCAGCGGGCTGGTGGAGGCAGGGTTTCCGGGGAGGGGCAGGGGATGCCTTCGTGGGCGGGCCAGTCGTGGAAATTGGTGACTTGGCCGCGGCGTCGGACGGTGGGGATGCGGGCGAGGGGGAGGTCGGCAAAGAGCCAGGGATGGGGAGACGAGGGAGCGGTGATGGCGAGGATGCCATCGTGGGGGAAGCCCGCGTCGACCGGGCTGAAGGCGGCGGCCTGACCTGTATTCACGTCGAGAGCGGGCGACCATGGTGCCGACCCGGCGGTGGGAGCCTGGAGGACGAAGCATTGCTGTTCGAGGGCGCGGGCGCGGCAGCTCAGCATGACGCGGTGGTAGCCGGCCTGTGTGTCTGTGCAGCTGGGGACGAGGAGGATGGTGGCCCCGGCTTCGCAGAGGCGGCGGGCGAGGAGTGGGAATTCGGAATCGTAGCAGATGAGGATGCCGATGCGGGCTCCCGGGATGTCGAACGTGCGGAGTTCATGGCCGCCGCGGATGGACCAGAGTTCGCGTTCGAAGCGCGTCATCTGGATTTTGTCCTGGAATCGGGTTTGGCCGTCGGGGGTGCAGAGCCAGGCGCGGTTGGTGAAGGTGCCGTCCGGCTGGAGCCACGGGAACGATCCTGCGAGGATGGTGACTTTGTGCTGGGTGGCGAGATCGCGGTGGTGGGAGACGAAGGCATCGCGGCAGGGCTGCAGGGCAGCGATGCTGTCGTGGAGGTTCGCGCGGACGGATTCCGGCTGGAGGGCTGTCAGTTCCATGGCGGCGTATTCCGGGAAGACGAGGAGACTGGCTCCGGCGTCGGCGGCGGTGGCGCAGAGTCCCGACAGTTTCTGCTGCCATGCCTCGAAGGACGGCAGGAAGTCGATGGGGTACTGGCAGATCGCAGCCTTCATGGTGCCGTGGCGAGGGATTTGGTCCAGAAGGTGAGTGATTTCGGCGAGGGAGAAGCCTCTCCGCATTCCTTCCATGTGAAGTGCGTCTGGAGGGCGGTGCGCTGGAACCCGCGGCGTTGCCAGAACTGGTCGAGCGGGATGTAATCCGGCGGGCGGCGTGGGTCGTCCGGGGATCGGTCGACTGCGCAGAAGGCGGCCATGGTGATGCCGGGGAGGGAGCGGGCGTAGCGTTCGCGTTCCTCGAAGAAGCGGACGCCGAGGCCCTGGCCGCGCCATGCGGGAGCGAGCACGGATTCGCCGAAGTAGAAGACCGAGGCCGGGTCGATGCCGGCGGCGCGGAAGACCTGCTGGATGGAATCCGGTTCGCGGCAGAGGGGGATGCCCGTGCTGACTCCGACGATCTGGCCGTCCGCATGGGCAGCGGCGAGGAAGGCGTCGGGAGCGGCGGCGTAGGTGGTGAGGTATTCCGTTTCGTCTTCCCGGGTGCCTTCGTAGAGGTACGGCCATGAATGGAAGACCGAGAGGCGGAGGCGTGCGGCGTCGTCCAGAAGCGGGAGAATGGCGGCTCCGATGTGTGTGGTGATGCGGATGTTGTCGGGCATGGCGGGAGGGTATTGGTGGGCTGCGGGGGGTGATCCTGCCAGCGGGGAAAGCTGGCGGGTCGCGCTTGCTATTGGGAAAACCGCATCTTTGGTGCGGCTTATATGTCTGGCGAATTATCCCGAGTGTTTTCTGCTGCTGTGCATGGGGTTGATGCCCTTGAGGTGGAGATTGAGGTCAATGAGGCGCAGACTGGTGAGGTGACGGGGTCGACGGTGATTGTGGGGTTGCCTGATGCGGCGGTGCGGGAGAGCCGGGACCGGGTATGGACGGCGGTGACCAATTCCGGGTATCCGGGGGTGAAGGGGTGCCGGACCACGGTGAATCTGGCTCCAGCAGACGTGCGCAAGGAAGGACCGAGTTTTGATCTGCCGATTGCGGTGGGCATGATTGCGAACCGGGTGGATTATGCCGAGGCGTCGGAACTCGACCGGTTCTGCATGGTGGGCGAGCTGGCCTTGAATGGGGCGGTGCGGCCTGTGAAGGGAATTCTGTCGATTGCGCTCTGTGCGCGGGCGTGCGGGCGTGACGAACTGCTGGTGCCATGGGAGAATGCGGAGGAAGCCGGGATTGTGGAAGGCATCCGGGTGATTGGGGTGCGGACGCTGCGGGAGGCCTTTGAGCATGTGACCGGGCGGGATGTGCTGCTGCCGCTGCCGCGGCGGACCCTTGCGGATTATGCTGCGGAGCAGACGTGGGATGTGGATCTGGCCGATGTGAAGGGTCAGGAGAATGTGAAGCGGGCGCTCGAGATTGCGGCGGCGGGCGGGCATAATCTGCTGATGGCGGGGCCGCCGGGGACAGGGAAGTCGATGCTGGCGCGGAGGCTGGCGACCATTCTACCGGCCATGACCGAGGACGAGGCCATCGAGACCACGAAGATTCACAGCATCTGTGGAATGCTCGGGGCGAAGCAGCGGTTTCTGACGCAGCGTCCGTTCCGGGCCCCGCATCATACAATCTCCGATGCCGGGCTGCTGGGAGGATCGACGCATCCGACACCGGGCGAGGTGTCGCTCGCCAATCATGGCGTGCTGTTTCTCGATGAACTGCCCGAGTTCAGCCGGTCGACGCTGGAAGTGATGCGGCAGCCACTGGAGGATGGGAAGGTGACCATTGCGCGGGCCGCGGGCAGTTTCACCTTTCCGGCCCGGTTCATGCTGGTGGCGGCGATGAATCCTTGTCCCTGCGGATTTCTGGGGGATCTGAAGCGGGAATGCCGCTGCAGTCCGGTGCAGGTGCAGCGGTACCGTCAGCGCATCAGTGGACCGTTGCTGGACCGGATCGATCTTCATGTGGAAGTGCCGCTCGTGCCCTTCGGTCAGCTCACGGACGGGGCGGCGGGTGAAACGTCGGGTCAGGTGCGGGCGCGCGTGGAAGCGGCGCGGGGCATTCAGCAATGGCGCTACCGCGGCACGGGGATCGGCTGCAATGCGGCCCTCACGCCAAGGCTGCTGCGCGAGCATGGCCGCATTGATGCGGAATCGACGGCATTGCTTGAGCAGGCGGTCACCCAGATGAATCTGAGTGCGCGGGCGCACGACCGGATTCTGAAGGTCTGCCGGACGATTGCCGATCTGGCGGGAGTCCGTGACATTCATTCCGACCATGTCCTGGAGGCGATCGGTTACCGGACCCTTGACCGCAATCTGCTGGGCTGAGGCGGGGCCTTATGCCAAAAGGCTCCGTTGCGCTGCAGTCGAAGGTCCCGCCAGAAGGCATTGATCCGCTGCCGACGAGCGTTGCAGGTTGTCTCCGGGGATGCTCTCTTTCCCATGGGGAAAGGAGGTGGTGCTCGGAGAGGGACTCGAACCCTCACGGTTACCCATACGCCCCTCAAACGTACGCGTCTACCAATTCCGCCATCCGAGCATGTCCGGGTGGACTTTAACCGAATCGCGGGGGGCCGCTTTCGGTGCGCGGAGAGAAGCACTTTCGGAGGGGCATGCAAGCGTTTTCCGGCGGTGCGGAAAACTTTCCGTGGTGCCGTGGCCGTGGGTGGGAGATCACGGGGCAGGGCGGACGCGTTCGGCGCTGGTGATGGCGGTGAGTGTGCCATCGGGCTGGGTGAGGAGAAGTTCGCCGCCGGGGCCGAGTCCGGCCCATGTTCCGGTGACGTCGCCATGGGGAAGAGAGACCGTGAGGGATTTGCCTGCGAGCCAGCTGCGGCTGGCGCAGTCGGCGAGCAGGCTGGGGAAATCGGTTTCCGCGCGGGCGAGGGCAGATTTGAGGGCGCGGGCCAGTGAGATGGTGAAGGCGGTGCGGTCTGTGAGTCGTCCGCCGTTTTCCATGAAGACCGAGGTGGCGATGGGCTGAAGGTCGGCGGGAAGGTCGTGGGGTGTCACGTTCAGATTGACTCCGATGCCGGCTACGGCGAATCCGCCGCGGGAATCGATGACTGATTCCACGAGGATGCCGCAGAGTTTGCGGTCGTGCACGTAGACATCGTTCGGCCATTTGATCGAGGCTGGCGGGATGTCCGGGATGGCATCGAGGGCTGAGCAGACCGCGAGGGCGGCGGCATGGGTCAGGCGCGGCCATGCTTCCGGCGGAAGAGACGGGCGCAGGAGAAATGAAGCGAGCAGGCAGTGACCGGGTGGGGCGATCCATGAGGCACCGCGGCGGCCGCGTCCGGCGGACTGGGCATCGGCGGTCACGAAACTGCCGTGGGCGGCCCCGCGCAGGCCGAGCGCGCGGGCGTCGTCATTGGTGGAAGCGGTCTCCGCGAGGCAGATGATTTCCGCATCCGGCCAGAGTTCCTGCCATGCGGCCTGCAGCACGTCCTGCGGGTTGCCCGTGGCTGGGCTCATGATTCCGGAAGGAAGTCGAGCCCGAGGTCGAGGGAGCGGACCGAATGGGTGAGGGCACCGCTGCTGATGAAATCGACGCCGGTGGCTGCGATGGCTGGGAGGCGTTCCATGGTGATGCCGCCGCTTGCTTCCAGCTGGACCCCGGAATCCCGGGCCATGGCCACGCAGCGGGACATTTCGTCGAGCGACATGTTGTCGAGCAGGATGAAATCGACGCCGCGGAGGGCGAGGAAGCTTTCGACCTGTTCCGGGGTATCCGCTTCGATTTCGATTTTCATGTCCGGGTGGAGGGCGTGGACGCGGTCGATGCCTGCCTGCAGTTCTGTGGAATCGCCTGCTGTCATGAGGTGATTGTCCTTGACCATGACCATATCGTAGAGGCCGCTGCGGTGGTTGGTGCCGCCGCCGGCGCGCACGGCTGCCTTTTCGAGCCAGCGCCAGCCCGGTGTGGTTTTGCGGGTGTCGAGAATGCGGGTCTTCGTGCCGGCGAGGGCATCGGCGCAGCGGCGTGTCTGGGTGGCGATCCCGCTGAGGCGCTGGAGGAAATTGAGGGCCGTGCGTTCGCCAGTGAGAAGGCTGCGGGCCGGACCATCCATCGAGATGACCCTTGTGCCGGGGGTCAGAACGGTTCCGTCGCTGGCGTGGACGGTGACATGAACGGCGGGATCGAGGGCTGCAAAGACTGCTGCGGCGGTTTCCGTGCCTGCAAGCACACCGGATTCGCGCGAGACGATCACGCCGCGGGCGCGGCGGTCGGCTGGCACGAAGCAGGCGGCGGTGACATCTCCGGGGCCGATGTCCTCGGCGAGGGCCATGCGGATGAGTTCGTGAACGGCGTCGGGAAGCATGCTGCCGACATTTGATTTCCGGGCCGCTTTTGCAATGCCGCATCGGGGCCGCATGGAAAACGCGAGAGATTGCTGGTCACCGATCCCTGAGCCGTGGCAGGATGGGGGTATGATGACCAAAGGGAAGCAATGGGCGGCGCTGCTGCTGCCGATGATGGCGCTGGCTGCGGTGCTGCGGGGCGACGAAGTGAATCTCGCGCAGGGACGGCCGGTGGTGGCGAGCGGTCCGACCACGGGATCTCCGTCCCTTGTCACTGACGGAGATGCAGCGACCTACACGCATCCGACTTCCGCGGGAGTCATTGGTTTTTATTATCAGATTGACCTCGGGCGCGAGTATCCTCTGGAGCAGATTCATCTCTACAGTCAGATCAATGCGAATCCGAACCGGCTCTCGAAGGTGCGGATGAGTGTCTACAGTGACGGTGGCGGGGTGCCGGGGGTGGAGCGCTGGAAGCATGTGATCCGACCGGGGGGCGAGAACAATCCGCAGGGTGGTGTCGATATTCTCACGGCTGGGCTGGATCCTGCCGGAACCTTCCGCGGACGATACGTGAGGATCACCAATGATGGACTGACCACCAACTGTCCGGACGTTGCCGAGATCGAGGTGTTCGAGGCTCCGGCTCCGGCGGTGACCTACTTCAGCGTGGCTGATGGCAACATCACGGCGACCGGGCGGCCCGGGCTGCCGTCGTCGACCCGGTTGGTTTGGAAGGCGTCGGGTTTCACGGGACTCAGCATTGAGCCCGGGCTCGGGGTGCAGCCGTCTGCCGAGGGATCGGTGGAGATCTCGCCGGCGGTGCGGACCACGTACACGCTCACAGCGGTCAATGGAGCGGGGCAGACTGTGCGCCGGGTCACCGTGGGTGTTGATGAAACCGAGCAACCGGTGCAGCTATCCGAGTTTCTGGCCAGCAATGCCGGTGGCATCGAAGACGCTGAAGGACGCAGGCACGACTGGGTGGAACTGCACAATCCGAACCCATTCGATGTGAATCTGCGCGGGTATCATCTGAGCGATGATCCCGCCAATCCGCGCAAGTGGGCAATTCCCGATTATGGGATTCCGGCGCTTGGTCATGCGGTGGTGTGGGCGTCCAATGGTGCGGGGAAAGCGGCTCCGTTTGAAGTGCCGCATGCCACTTTTGCGCTGAGTACGTCAGGAGAGGTGCTGACGCTGACGGGCCGCGATGGACGCACGATGGTCAGCCGGATTCCGCGGGATTATCCCGAGCCTGCGGCGTATCCCGTGCAGTACACGGATCACAGTTACGGGCTGTCTGGCGGGAACGAAGGGTACTTTCAGGTGCCGACGCCTGGTGCCGGGAACGGGGCGCGTTTCGATGGCGTGGTGGCTCCGGTGGTCTTCAGCGTAAGCCGCGGCTTTCAGGAATCCGCGCAGAATCTGTCCATCAGTTGCCCGACGCCCGGGGCGGAAATCCGCTACACCGTGAACGGGGCCGAACCGACGGCCACGACTGGAACCGTGCTTCCGTCAGGGGGCTTCATCGGGTTGAGCACAACCCGGGTGATCCGGGCGGCTGCCTTCCGGGCGGGGTGGGTGCCATCGGATGTGGCGACCCATACCTATCTGTTTCCGTCCAGTCTGAGTACCAGCGGCTGGCTCAATCCCAGCCTGACCACCAATCCTGCGTATGCTCCGCTCATGGGTGCGGCACTGCGGCAGGTTCCGAGCATGTGTCTGACCGTCGGGCCGGTGACCATCAATGGAGCCACTGACCGAGTGGGCTCGCTCGAATGGATTGATCCGGCGGGTGGGCCTGGTTTCCAGATTCCGTGCGGAGCCAAGTTGTTCGGCGGTGCCTTCACGAACTTCGCGAAGAAGAGCTACCGGATCAGCTTCAAAGGCGAGTATGGAGCCGGCAAGCTGCGCTTTCCCCTCTTTGCCGGGCACGACCGCGGACTCACTGCCGCCACGGAATTCGATCAGATCGAACTGCGGAATGGATCCCACGACATGGTCGACCGAGGGTTCTATCTATCCAATATGTTCACGGATGCGACCATGCTCGACATGGGATCGCTGGCTCCGCACGGGCGCTTTGTGCATCTTTATCTCAATGGATCGTACTGGGGAGTCTATCATCTGCGGGAACGCTGGAGTGCGGAAATGGTATCCAGTTACTATGGAGGAAAGGACAGCGACTACGAATCCGTGAATGGCAATCTCAATGTCGGTGGATGGGCAGACCCGGGATTGCCGTATGATGGCGGAACCGGGGCGGTGTGGACCGAGATGAAGACGCTGGCGCGGTCCGGGGGCGATGTCTTCGGCAAGCTGCGGCCGCTGCTCGATGTTCCTCAGTACATCGATTTCATGACGATGTGGATGTTCGGGAAATCGGAGGATGAATACCGGGTGACGGGACCGCGCGGGCCGGGACATGGTGCCAAGTTTGTGCTCAATGATGCCGATGGCTATCTGTACCTTGCCAGTTATGGCGGGCCGGGATCCGACCGGACTGGGCGGGCGACGCCCGGCAAATCGGCTGGAGACGGACCGGGATCGCTCTTTTCCATGCTCTACCGCGATGGAGGTGCAGATTACCGCATGCTGCTGGCCGACCGGATGCACCGTGCCATGGTGGCACCCGGGGGAGCGATGACTCCGGCAGCCAATGCCGCGAGGCTGGCGGAATTATGTGCGCAGATTGACAAGGCGATCATTCCCGAGTGTGCGCGGTGGAATTACCGGTCGCCCGTTTCGTGGCAGAGCGCGTGCGACGGGGCGCTGAACTGGCTGTCGGGAACGCGGGTGGGATCGGCGGCTACCTTCACGGTGCCGAGGACGACGACGGTGCTGGGGCATTACACCACGGCGGGATTCTACCCGGCGGTGGCGGCACCGGTGGCGGTGCCTGCGCCTGGTGTGGTGGCGGCCGGAACGGCAGTCAATTTCACAGGAGTTCCGGCCGGTGCGGCGGTGCTGTATGGCTGGAATGGACCAGATCCGCGGGTGGCGGGGGCACCGGTGCCGAATGCTCCGCTCGTGACCGCTGCATCCGGCGGGAAATTCCGGGTGCCGTCATCGGCTGGCGATGGCATGGCAACCGCTCCGATTCCCGGACTGGCGGCGTGGTGGCGCCTTGATGGCAATGCGCAGGAGGAAGGCGGGAATTTCCATGGGGCTTTTACCAATGGGGCGCTCAGTGTGGCTCCCGGGCAAAGCGGTGCTGGCTGTCTCGAGCTGGATGGAACCAACGATTACCTTTTCCTTGGCAATCCGGCGGGACTTCAGATCACGGGGCAGATCACCTTGTCGGCATGGGTGAAGCCCGACGTGGTGACTGGACTGCGGAACATCATCAACAAAGGGCACGACACGGCGACGCCGAATGGGGAAATCACCCTGCGCATCAACGGAGGGGCTTATCAATGCGGGTACTGGGCGGGCAGTGCCGGATCGGTGATCGTCTCCGGGCCTGCGAGCGGTCCGGGATCTGCGGCAGCGGACGTGGGCACATGGCATCACGTGGCCGGATTGTGGGATGGCAATGCATGGAGACTGTACCGTGATGGGGTCCTGCTGGCTTCAGTTCCCAGTGCCACGGGGGCGGTCACGGTGCCTGTGATTGGCTGGGCGGTGGGGGCACGGGGCAATGGGGGCGAACGGTACTTCGATGGACAGATCGATGAAGTGAGGATCTACCGGCGCGGGCTGACGGCCAGCGAAGTGGCGGCCCTTGCGGCGAACCGGGCGACTTCCGAGCAGCCGGTCTGGGCGGAGACCGCTTTCGATGACAGTGCCTGGCAGGCGGCGGTGAACGGTCTTGGATTTGCGCATGCGGGCGGGCCGCTGGCCGCGGCGGTGCGTCAGGACGTGGGGTTGGCGGTGCGTGGCGTCAGTGCGAGTGTCTACAGTCGTTATCCGTTCCGCCTCACGGCTGTGGAGCGGGCGCAGACGGCGGCGCTGACGCTGCGGGTGCGGGCCGACGACGGGTTTGTGGCATGGCTCAATGGCACGAGGGTGGCGTCGCGGCATGCGCCCCCGGTGGTGGACGGGCGCAGTGCAGCGACCGCGGAGACGCCCGATGCCGTGGCGCTGGCGGGTGAATCGGTTGATCTGACGCCGTGGCTGGCGCAGCTGCGCGATGGGGAGAATGTGCTGGCCGTGCAGATGCTCAATGTGTCGCCCGATGACGGCGATGCGCTGCTGGCGGTGGAACTCGATTCATTCCGAGGCACGCCGGGCCTGTCGCCGGTCGCGCGGACGTACGATGCGGCTTTGCCACCGGTTGCCGCTGTGAACACAGTGGTGCGGTCGCGCAGCTGGGTGCCATCCACGCGCAGCTGGAGCGCGCTCAGCGAGACCTTTCACCAGGTGGGGCCGCATGCCTGTCCGCCTGGCTGGCTGGTGTGTTCGGAACTGCATTTCAATCCGCGGGGTGATGACGATGGAGAATTCATCGAATTGCTGAATGCGGGGCCTGGGGCGGTCAATCTGCGCGGGGCGCGGTTTGTGGCGGGGATCAGTTTCGGGTTTCCGGCGAACCGCGATACCCTGCTGGCACCGGGCGAGCGGCTTGTCCTCGCTGACAGTGCCATCAGCTTCCAGGGCGTGCATGGCTGGGCGGTTGGTTTCGGCGGTGTCTTCCGGGACAATCTTTCGAATCAGGGCGAGCGGATTGCGCTGGTTTCCGCGGACGGACAGACCGTGCTGCTGGATTTCACTTACGATGGCAAGGATCCATGGCCGGAGGAAGCGGACAGTGGTGGACGGAGCCTCGTGCTGGTCAATCCGCGGGCGGGCATGGACCTCAATGACCCGGCGAACTGGCGGGCGAGTGTGGCGGATCATGGCAATCCGAATGCGGATGATGCGGCGGCCTTCCATGGCGATCCCCGGGCTGATGCCGACGGTGATGGGCGCAGTGCATGGGAGGAATTTGCGCTCGGAACCAGTGATCTGGTGGCGGATCCCGATCCTGTGGCTGCGCCTGTGGCGGATCCTGTGCCCGGAGTGGCCGTGGATCATGCGGCGAATGCCGACGCTGCCGCCGTCCGCATGGCGGGCAGCGATAATCTCATGGACTGGACGCTTCCCATGGTCCTGCGGCAGCGCCGGATACTGCCGGATGGCCGGGTGAGGTCTTTCTGGAGTCCGGCTGCGCCGGCTCCGCGGGCCTTCTTCCGTGTCCAGATTCCGCTGGCCGATCCGTGACCGGAAAGGGCCGCGGCCCGCTGTTTCCGTGGATCCGGCGAAATGCCGGGGCCGTCCGTGGCGTTGGCAGAAGTAACCCATCCGAATCGCCATGAAGTCATCATTTTCCCGCCGCCGGCTCCTGCGGACGAGCCTGTTGAGTGCCTTGAGTCCGGCCGTGCTGCGCGGTCAGTCGGCCAGTGGAAAGAAGCTGCGGGTAGGCTTTGTGGGCATGGGCGGGCAGATTCAGGGTCATGTGGCGCGGGTGCTGGAGCTTGGGCATGAAGTGACGGCGTTCTGCGATGTCGATGTGCGGCAGGTGGAAGCGAGCCGTCAGCGTCATGGTGCGCCCGTGGCCGGTGCGGCGGCCTTCGAGGATTACCGGAAGCTTCTGAGCGATGCGCCGGTCGATGCGGTTGTCATTGCCACGCCGGATCATTGGCATGCGCCGGTCTGCCGGGCGGCCATGGAGGCGGGCAAGCACGTCTATTGCGAGAAGCCGCTCACGCACACGCTCGCGGAGGCACGCGAACTGCGGGAACTGGCGAAGCGGTCGAAGGTGATCACGCAGACGGGCAATCAGGGAAGTTCATCCGCCAATCTGCGGCGCAGCATGGAACTGATTGCCGCCGGTTTCTTCGGTGAAATTGCGGAAGTTCATGTCTGGCATCCGGCGCACAGCTGGCCGAGCGGGCGCGACCGTGATGCGGGCAGCGATCCGGTGCCTGCGGGCCTCAACTGGGACCGCTGGCTCGGACCCGCGCCTGAGCGTCCGTATAAGTCGACGGTGTACCATCCGGGGCAGTGGCGCGGGTGGTACGATTTCGGAAATGGATCCCTTGGCGACTTCTGCTGCCATGGATTCAATCTTCCGGTGCGTGCCCTGCAGCTTGACTATCCCGATCGGATTGAAGTGAGCGGGAAGGGAATGGGGCATGAGAGCTTCGCGCAGTCGTGCACTGTGCGCTACCGATTCCCGGCGCGGCAGGGCCGCGGCCCGGTCCGCCTGAATTTCTACACGGGTGGCGACGTGCCGGCTGACGATGTGACGGCGCGGCTCCGCGAATCCACGGGGAGCCTGCCATCGACTGGCTGTCTCATGATCGGGGAGAAGGGACAGCTCCAGTGTGGCCTGTGGAATTCCGATGGCCAGATCCGCCTCGCCGCCGACAGCCGCTTCGGGTGGTTCGGTCAGCACAGGGAAGCCGTCAAAGTTCCCGAATCGCTGCCGCGTTCCAAAGGGCAGATGGATGAATGGATCGATGCCATCCTCGGCGGCCCGCCGGTGTTTGCCGACTTCAATCATGGCGGTCATCTCACGGAGATCGGACTCGCCGGGATCGTGGCGCTGCGGCTGCAGAAGGACATCGACTGGGATGGCGAAGGCATGAAGGTTCCCGGGAATCCAGAGGCCGACCGGTTCATCCGCCCCGTGCATCGCCAGATCTGATCTTTGATGAATTTTCATTAAAGATCGGTGATTATTGCTTTACGGGAGGTCGGCGAATTGGTTCGCTGGGGGAATGCTGCTGTGGATTCGAGCGCGGGTGTGGGGGGCTGGCGTGCTGCTGGCTGCGGGGCTTGCTGTGTGTGGGGAGGCATGGGCAGCGGGCGGGGCTGGGCGCGGGGTGGATGTGGGGGTGCAGCGGGTACCGGAGGCGGGACGGAAGGGGATTTTTGCGGAGGAACTGGCGATGGTGGATCCGGCGGCTGATGGCTGGCCGACGGAGGCCTTTCATGAGGAAGTGAAGCCGAAGCTGAAGGCAGTCCTTGGGGCGGTGGCGGTGAAGGGGAGGGTGGATGCGGAAGCGCTGGCGGGGATTCTGGCGGAGGGATTCCGGGCGACGCCGCTGCGGCCGGCCTCGGTGGAGGAAATCTACCGGGATGGGCGGCATGTGGTGGTGCGGGGAGGGAAGGCCGATGGCGGGCGGGTGCTTGATTTTGCCGAGGCGGTGGCGGGCTGGCAGGCGGGCTTTGCCAAGGGGTCGGAACTTTCGGTTCATCTGAAGGTTCACGGTGTTGAACTCGCGGGAGCCTCCGGGGAATCCGGGGTGGCCGATGTTTATGTGGATACGGATGGAGCGGGCGACGGTGGCTGGCTGAGTCAGACGGCGTCGTGGCGGACGCACTGGGTACGGACGTCTGCGGAGAAGGCGTGGCAGTTGAGCGGGATTGCGCTGGTGGAGTTTGAGGAAACGCTGGCGGTGGGCAGCGGTGGGCGGCGGCAGTTTGTGGATGTGACGCAGGCGGTCCTTGGTGGGACGGAGGCGTGGGGCACGCAGATCCTGCGGGATGTCAATTACTGGCGGGCGCGGGTGGAGAGCGGTCTGGGAATGGATGCGCTCGGCCATTGCGGGCTCGTGCTGGGCGATGCCAATGGGGACGGGCTCGATGATTTGTTCGCGGCGGACATGGGTGGTTTGCCGAAGCGGCTTTATCTGCATCAGCCCGATGGCACGGTGCGGGAAGTGGCGGCGGCTGCCGGGGTGGATCTGCTCGACCGGGTGCGGTCGGCACTTTTTCTCGATCTGGATAACGACGGGGATCAGGACCTTGTGATGGCGCGGGAATTTCAGATCCTGATATTCGAGAATGGTGGCAATCAGTCCGGAGGCATTCCGAAGTTCCGCGTCGTGACCCGGCTACCTGTGGCTCCCAATGCTCATTCGCTCTGTGCCGCGGATTACGATGAAGACGGCGATCTTGACCTCTATGTCTGCTGCTACGGAGCCAGTTTCGAGTCGTTCGGGGAAGAATCGTCGCCCGTGCCGTGGTACGACGCCAACAACGGGGCTGCGAACTCCCTGTTTCGGAACGAAGGCCGGCCGGGAGCGCCGCCATGGAAATTCACGGATGTGACCCGGGAAGTCGGGCTGGATGAAAACAACCGGCGCTTCAGCTTTGCCGGCGCATGGATCGACCATGACGGGGATGGCGATCTCGATCTGTATGTGGTCAATGATTTCGGGCGGAACAATCTCTACCGTCAGGAAAAGGGAGCCGACGGGGTGCGGAGGTTCCGGGATGTGGCAGCGGCGGCGGGCGCTGAGGATCCGTCGGCCGGCATGGGGGTGGCATGGGGGGATCCGAACCGTGATGGGCATCCCGATGTGCATGTGAGCAACATGTTTTCCGGTGCGGGCAACCGGATTGCCTTTCAGCCGAAATTCGGTCCGGGCAGCAGTGCGGAGGCCAAGGGGTTGCTGCAGCGCTTTGCGCGGGGCAATACCCTGCTGGAGAGCCTGGGCGACGGGACCTTCCGCGACGTGAGTGTCGCCAGCGGAATCACCCTCGGACGCTGGGCCTGGGGTTCGGTCTTTGCCGACATCAACAATGATGGCTGGGAGGACATTCTGGTCGCCAACGGCCTGCTCACCGGCGTGCTCGAGGACGATTTGTGAAGTTTCCAATGGCGGCGGGTCGCGCCGCAGACACCGCATGAACCGGGCGGACGCAATTCCGGGTACGAAAGGGCCTTCGCGGCCATGAACGCACTCATGCGGGCAGGGCATTCCATGAGCGGAGGGGAACGGAACTGCGCCTATCTGAACACCGGGGGCATGAACCCTTCCCGCCAAGGGATGCCGAGATTCGTGAATTTCTCGGCCCCGGCCGGTCTCGATCTCCCGGATGAATCCCGTTCCGTGGTCACGACCGACTGGGATGGCGACGGCGATCTCGATGTCTGGTACTCGAACCGGAACGCACCGCGGCTCCGCATGATGCGCAACGATCTGGAATCGGGCGGTCGCGCGCTGACTGTCCGCCTGCGGGGAATGACGGCCAATCGGGACGGGATTGGCGCCAGAGTGGAACTGAGCGGGCCTGGCGTGGATCGTCCGCTTTTCCGGATCCTGCAGGCAGGCGACGGATTCCTTTCGCAGGCCGGCAAGTCGATGCATTTCGGGATGAGTAAGGCCACGGGTCCGTTGGTGGCGACCGTGCGCTGGCCGGGAGGAACCACGGAAGTGTTCAGAGGCCTTGCCGCAGGCGGACGATTCCTGCTGACTCAGGGTGGCGGCAGCAAAACGGAAAAAGGCGTGAGCTTTGGAAAGCGCCTGGCAGAGGGCAAGCCGCAGCCGTTTCCGGTGACTTCGCTGGGGCGCATGGTCCTTGCGGGGAGGCTGCCGCTGCCGGACGTGACCGGACGTGAGATCGTCTCTGCTGGA